>JAITCJ010000121.1 GCA_031283145.1 Holophagales bacterium
CGCGGCGGCTCCTGCGCCAAGAGGTTCAAGGCGTTCGCCGCGATAAGTACAAGACATCGGTTCAACATTCAAATCTCCTGTTGCAATAATGATACCGCAATGGTGATGAATTACTTTAAATGATACCAACACTACAATCAAACGGGATTCCGTTTGATTGTAGTGTTGGCATGGCGGCGATTAATCGCCGCCATGCGTTCATCACGATTGAACGCAACCTTTATAAAATGCAGCTTTTGGCAGTTTGGTTCTCGCGATGTTACGAAATTGATGACGCAAAGCCAGCACAAAAACAATACATCATGCTATAGTAGTTCCACTTTTTGTTGCCATTCCTTACTATAGTTCACAGTTGCGCTTTCCATTCCGCTCTCCGCCTTCGGCGGCTCACTCCATTACGCGCAGCCTAGAAACGAAGTGCCTACCCCTTGTCAATCCCGTGTCTTTGCCTGGAAAACACCCCGTGGAGCAGTTGTGACAACCCAAAGTTGAATTGCTATATACCAGAATTTGCTTGCAAAATGAGGTTGACGACACCAAAACACTTACATGCGAGGGAATGGACTGATATAGCAGTTCAACTTTTTGTAGTTGAACTGCTATATAATCCCACGGCTCCCTGTGGTTTTTCTTCGGTGGATGATTGGAACGTAACCCAATGACACGGCTAAGGCCCGCGTCTCTGCTCCCTCGTAAGCCCTGTCCATAAGCAATGGCACCGGTACCTCCCTCCCACCTGCTTTTTTTCTCAGTAAATCGCGGCCCTTCAGTGCGTCGCCGGCATTACCGCCAGATATAGTGAAACAACTTTAAAACGGTACGTTGCCCTGTGGCTTTCGTCTGCGCTGCCGTTCCGCTTTTAACGCGGTCAATCACCGTAAAGCCTTTGTCATTGCCTCGCAACGCCAAATCCAACGGCGATTTGCCCGTGTTCCTGTCGGCGGCTCACGTAACGAAGGCGCAGCCTTGGCACTTCGTGCCTCCCACTTGGATAAACAGGATGATTTTAAAGTTGACTGGCTATAGCAGAAAACCTACAACAACTTTGTCATCCGCGGCAACCACATGAAGCTTTGTGTTCCAACCGCCGCATGACTTGCCAATGGCTTGCCCGCCGTTTTTTTTAAGGCTCCGTGGGCGTCTGGATGAAGCTTGACGCTCGCGCTGTCGAGGGATAGGCGCTCTGCTTTAACCCCGATTATGTGATTACTCTGCAATACAAGAAATATCTTGTCGAGAACACCAGCTTTTGACCATACTGTTCGCTCTCATGTATATGGAGTTCCAGTTGCCGTACTCTTTCGGCAGACTTCTCCACTTGTATCCGTTCTCTGCCACATACAGGATTGCATTCAGAAATGTCAGGTTATCGTATTTGACGTTTCCACGCTGCACCGGCAACAGGTGTTCTATCTTTTTGAACTCTTCGGCTGTTAATCCAATAAGAAAATTCTGCTGTGCTTTTTAAATAGCGTCCACACGCCCTAATTGCCGTTGTTTAAGTAATACAAGCTAAAATTGCTATAATTTTGAATTTGGGGGTGCTGATTCATTCGTTTCTTTTTTACTTTCAGCTTTAGTATTGTTAGATTGACCTGTTTTATAAGAGTTCTCTAAGTTGTATGTGTTCCAACCCATTTGCACCGACCCATCGGGCATGGGCCGCCAGCGGTCATTTTTTCCGCCGTCTCTCAAATCGGTACCGCCTTCGGGGGGTTCTATAAGTCTTTCCACTTTTCCATTTTCAGGATAAATCCGGTACCAAATGATAAATGGATTTATATCAGCCAGTTCCTTTAAGCGGCGGCCGTATATTTTATGCGCGTCCTCTAAAGGCATAAAAGGATTGTCTTCCAACATTTTGTTCAATTCTTCTGTCGCGTCGCCTGTTTCATTGATAAAAAATCTTTCTTCCTGCGCGGCTATCAAAATAGTTCCGTTTTTTTCCGGATTGACGCATAAAATTGGATCAGGGAAGCCCCCTTTGGCAATCATTTCAGGCGTTACACTCTTAAAAATATTTCCGGACTTTACCAGAGACGCCTTTTCCAATGAAAAAATCCAGTACAGCCCTGTTTTACGATTAAGAAGCGTGGCGTATTTATCAGTCATAATTATATAGCTCAGGGAAGCCAGCTTAAAAAAATTCGGATGCGACATGTAATTTTTTAAATCATCTTGACCGTAATCAATGGAAGAATTGAGCCTGATCTCTTTTTTATCGGAAGTTGCTGACATAATATGAAATGGGGATCTTTCCGATCTGTTGTCGTTTGTTAAATCTGTTTTGTTAGAAATAACAATGAACCGATCGTTGTCGCAAGGTATTGCCGTTAATATCTGCTTTGTACCCGTTTTATAATCACCTAAAAAATGCCATTTATCATCTTGCCACTTTGCAAAAGTCCAACGCTTAAACAGCGAACCATTCTGATTTTTTTCATCTAATCCGGAAGCAAGGGAATATAGCGCGTCATTGTGCCAATACGAGCTGAAAGAATAGAGGCGATGGGTGTAAGCAACAGGGAAATCAGTTGATTTTCCCACATTCATGATTTTTAAACAGATATTATCTTTTTCATCCACAAAAACAAAAGTTCTGCTAACAGCAGACCCTTCAGGAAATATTTCAACCAAGTAGAGTTCATTTATCCATTGACCCGGCTCAGATTGCGCAAATGCCAATACGCTTATTGAGAGCAACTGGATTTTTAATAATATAGATAAAATCTTTGAAAGTCGGGCCAGCATTTGCGCAATCCTCTCAATGAGTCAATGTTGCTTCCACACTTATGGAAACATTAACCAATATTAAACTCATCAACAAGTTTTTGCAACACTCTCACTTTTTTTATTTCATCAACCTGGCTTTTACCGGTCCATAACTGAAACGGTGTATTGGGCAAGGGCCGTGTTTTGCCAGGGCGGATTGATGCTCTTTTGTCCCATAGCCTTTATGGCGGACAAAACCATAGGCCGGATATTCAGCGTCAAGGGCGGTCATGAGGTCATCGCGGCATGTCTTTGCCAGTATGGAGGCGCAGGCTATAGCGCAGGAATACCTGTCCCCGTCTGTCATGGTGCGCTCCCTCAAGCCGGAGCCTAGGGCGTGGTCGCCGTCTATCAGGATAATATCCGGCATTACTTCTAATTCATTGATGGCTTGACGCATGGCGGCTTTAGTGGCCTCCAATATGTTGTCTCTGTCAATAATCTGACTGTCAATCATTGAAACAGACCAGGATGGCAGTATTGCTTTCAATTCCATCGCCAGCGCGAAACGCTTTTCCGGTTTGAGCGTTTTAGAGTCCTGTGCCGAGCGGAGTACGTTTCCCCATTTTTCGGCTGTTTCCCTGGTCAATACCACGGCGGCGGCGGCCACCGGCCCGGCCCAAGCGCCGCGCCCCGCTTCATCCACACCGCCCCAGGCAATTCCACTTGGAAGATTGGTCAGATCCCAATCCAGCGGATTCATCTCTACTCCTTTGTAGTTTGAAACCCCGGTCCGGCTGCGGATATGGCTTCGCAAGCGTTTCTAAAGACACATGCTTCTTTATTGCTTTTTGTTTGAGCCATTCTTAGCGTCCAAAATCATGGGAACAATAATTGGCCTTGTTTGTGTTGTCTTTCGGATAATGCGTTTTAATGACTGACGCAGCAATTCGGCTAATAGCTCCTTGTCCCTTTGCACTTCGGGCGGGGCGTCCTGATAGGCGTGGCGGACGGTCTCTTTAAGCAGCGCGCTGTATGCCTCATCGTCATTGAGAATGACGAAGCCGCGGCTGAGTATGGCGGGTTCGCCAACAATGTTTCCGTTTTTATTCAGTTGTATGGTGGCTACGACGATTCCATCTTCTTGCAGAAGCAGCCTGTCGTGAACCACACGGGCGTCCACCTTGCGTTCCGCGCCTTGATTCACAAAACACTTGCCGATTGGCACAGCGCCGACCAGCCTGGAAGAGCCATCTCTGAACAGTTGAAGGCACTGACCGCCCTCAAGCAGGGGTGTTTTATCCGGTTTCCATCCCCTGGACGCGGCTAAACGCGCGTGACTCTGTAAAAGGCGGTATGTTCCATGCACAGGGATGACATATTCTGGTTTGAGCAAGTCCATCAGTCTGGCGGCATCCTCACGGTGGGCATGGCCTGTTACGTGAACAGGGCCGAAGCCGTCAAGGGAAGTCTCCATGCCAAGTCGGGCCGCCCTGTCCAGCATCCTCGAAATAGGGGTTTCATTTCCGGGTATGGGGCGAGCGCTCAGCACCAAGCGGTCGCCGCGAGTCGGAACAACGCCTTTGACTTCTCCTTTTAAAATACGCGCCAAACCGCTGAGAGGTTCGGCTTGCGTTCCGGTACACAGAACCATGGATTGACCCGATTTGTACAACTGCAAATCCTTGGCGTCAATAAAAATATCGTCCGGCAGTTTCAGCAGACCCAAAGCGCGGGCCGCCGCAATGTTACGTTCCAGCGAGCGTCCCACTACGCAAACTTTACGCTTTGCGTCAAAAGCCAAATCCAGCGCAATCTGTACGCGGTGAATATGACTGCTGAAAGTCGCCACGTACAAAC
>JAITCJ010000151.1 GCA_031283145.1 Holophagales bacterium
AACGGTACGTTGCCCTGTGGCCTTCATCTACACTACCGTTCCGCTCACCGCCTGTCGGTGACTCACTTCACTACAGCGCAACCTATATAGCAATAAAAGCGAAAATTGCTATATATTTCAAACAAAAAATGCCCTAGAACAAAAGCACCCAAATCCCTACGCCAATAAACGCGAAACCGGCAATGTATTTGATCATGTGCGGTGGTATATACTTAAACAGCCAAGCGCCCGCAAGTACACCAAGAAAAGTGGCGAGTATCAGAGCCAGACTGGCGGACAGAAAAACCGTCCATATCTCCCCGCTCTTAGCTGTGGCCATCATTGCCGCTAACTGCGTCTTATCACCAATCTCAGCTAAAAATACTGTGACAAACGTGACCCAAAATATGGATTTAGACATTTTGACTCCCTCGTTGAAGTTTTGCGCTTTCCCAAGCAGTTTCCATTTGATCCATATTGACGTTTCCCCAACCGCCCGCTTCATTGGCGCGTTTTTCCACATATTTAAATCGCCGCTTAAAACGTGCCATTTGGCCGCGCAGAGCTGAGTCCGGATCGACTTTTTTGTGCCTTGCCCATTGAATCAGGCTGAACAACACATCACCAAATTCCTCTTCCACACGGTCCTGATCGGATTCAGCGGTGAGTTCGGCAATTTCTTCTTTGACTTTTTCCAAAACTCCGCATAGGTCCGGCCAATCGAAACCCACATTGGCGCACCTGCGGCCTATCTCTACAGCTTCATCAATGCTTGACAGGTCAGCCGAAATTTTTTCCAGCAACCCTGATTCTTTTTGCCCACTGTTTTCCCTTTCAAGGCGTTTTATTGTCTGCCAGTTCGCCAGGACTTGACCGCTGTTTTCGGCTTGGGCATTGCCGAACACGTGAGGATGTCTGCGCAGCAACTTTTCCACAACCATTGTTTCCACGTCGTGTATATCAAAAGCGCCGCGTTCCTCCGCCAAGCAGGCGTGAAAAACCACTTGCAGCCACAAATCGCCAAGTTCTTCGCACAAATGGATCTCGGTTTCCAGTTCATTTGGCCTGTGTTCGACAATGGCGTCGAGGACTTCAGCGGCTTCCTCACGCAAAAACCTCGCAAGAGTCCTGTGGGTCTGCTCACGGTCCCACGGGCAGCCGTCCGGAGCGCGAAGGCGATCCATAATCGCCCTTAGTGTGATTGGAACCGCTGATTTCATTTTTTCAGACCACGGACGTGGAACAGTACGCCCTCAGACAAACAGGCTTTGACCCCAGAAGCGCCCCCAACCGTATTTGCCGATTCTGAATCGTTGTAACAGATAGTCATGCTCTTATTATAGCAATTCCAATGTGAAATGTGCCATTTCACATTGGATGATGTTGTATCACCGCCTACTATTTCAATGTAAAAAAATATGCTTGGATCAGAAACCTATGTTGATTTTATCGCATTGACTTCTACGTAGAATGTCGTACGCTTGTTACTGTAGTACATTTTAGGAGGTCACATTGAGTATTCCACGTCCCACAGACGCCGAACTGATGATATTGCGAACCTTATGGCGGGAGGGACCCAGCACGGTCCGGCGTGTTTATGAGTTGTTGAGTCAGGAAAAAGACCTTGGTTACACATCCGCTCTTAAAACATTGCAAGTTATGACCGAAAAGGGACTGGTTACGCGCGATAAGTCGGAGCGCAGCCATATTTACTCGCCTGCTCAGACAGAAGAGCAAACTCAGCGTTCACTGGTAAATGATCTTTTATCACGCGCTTTTGGCGGGTCAGCCATGAAGCTCGTGGTACAGGCATTGAGCGCGCGCCCTGCCTCTAGACAAGAACTGGAAAAAATACGTGATTTAATTGACCGCGCCGCAGAGGATAAGCTATGACCACGCTTTGGCAGTCGCCGATTTTTCAGGTTTTGGGGTGGACTATAATACATTCCCTTTGGCAAGGAGCCTTAATGTGGGGCGCTGCGGCTGTTTTACTGCGTGTTTTACGCAATAAAAGCCCCCAGGCGGGTTACGCTGCCGCATGCGGTACTTTTGGCGCTATGGTTTTGTTTGTTATTGGTACCTGCATATACTTGACCAATCAAATAATTCCAAATACAACGGAGACGTCCGCCGCGTTAATTGAGTCCGCGGCTCCCGCCGAAACTTGGCTGGCATATGGCATTCCGTGGTTATCTGTGGGTTGGATGCTTGGAGTTTCAACGCTTTCAATCCGGCTGTTTGGCGGATGGTATTGGCTTTTTTACGGCATCAAACGCGGAGCCGCCCCATCGCCGTCTGAATGGCAATGGCGAATGACCGGTCTTTCCAGGCGGCTCGGCATTGCGCGAGAGGTTCGTTTGTTGGTATCTCTCAAGACCTGTGTGCCTTTAGTAGTGGGCTGGATAGCGCCTGTCGTAATTATTCCGGCGTCCGCTCTTCTGCGTCTCTCGCCCAACGCGCTGGAGGCCATTCTCACCCACGAATTGGCGCATATCAGACGTCACGATTTTGTTGTGAACCTTATGCAATCCATTGTAGAAGTATTGTTTTTTTACCACCCGGCAGTCTGGATACTGTCGGGCAAAATACGTGAATTACGTGAACACTGCTGTGACGACGCGGCTGTAAAACACTGCGGCAGCCCGATCTCATATGCCAGCGCTCTGGCCGACTTAGAAACCTTGCGGGCAGATTCTGCCTTGTCACAACTGGCCCCAGCGGCCAATGGAGCTTCTTTGATGAAACGCATTCAACGACTTCTCAGTGTTTCAGAACCGGCGACTTCTGGCATCCGCGCCGGACTTATCGCGGCGGCAATACTCTCCGTTGTGGGAGCTAGCGCCCTTTGGAGCTTTGGCGGCGATACCCAACAGAG
>JAITCJ010000007.1 GCA_031283145.1 Holophagales bacterium
AGAATCATCTTATTTATCAAGCATTCAAACAATTTTGTCAAACGAATCTGCCCAGCGAAAATTCCAGAATCTGTCAAGAGCTAGCGCAATTTGTGAAGTCAAGTATATAGTTCCCAAAAATAGGGTAAGCGCATGGACTTAACAATAGTAATCCTGATTGCGTTTTTGATGATGGTATCTCTTATTGGCGTTGCCGGTCTCTGGATTGGCCGCCGCTGGGGCCGCGCGGACGGAAGCGCTGCGCTCGATCAACAGCTTCAATCAGCGCAAACCCGACTGGCGCTTACGGAACAATCCATTGAGTATCACAAAAAGATTAATGACACACAAGCTGAGGATATAGCTAAAGCACAAGAGGAATTGCGACAGCAAACGCAATTACATAAAGATGAAATTAGTTGCCTTAATCATGAATTATCTAACGCGAAGAACAGAATTATAGAAATGGAAACAATCTCAGCAAAAGATAAGGAAATTATTGCTATAGAACACAGACAATTTGATGAATTGAGACAACAAATACAATCACATAAAGATGAAATTAATTATCTTAATCAGGAATTATCCAGCGCGAAGAACAGAATTATAGAAATTGAGACAGTCTCAGTAAAAGACAAGGAAATTATTACTGTAGAACGCAGACAATTTGATGAATTGCGTTTAAAATTCAATCAGGAATTTGAAAATCTGGCTAATCAAATTTTTGAAAGTAAACACACCGCTTTTGACGCCCAGAGCCGTGAGGGATTAAATACATTGTTACTGCCATTTAAAGAGCAGTTGGAGTCATTTAGGAATCGTATAGATCAGGTTCACACAGAAAACGTGCAAGGCCAGACAACGCTTAAAAGTGAATTGGATAATTTACGCCAGCTAAATCTGCAAATCACTCAGGAAGCCTCCGATTTAACAAAAGCCCTCAAAGGCGATAAAAAACTGCAAGGCGTTTGGGGGGAACAAAAAGCAGAACTTCTGCTGGAGCAGGCCGGACTGCGAAAGGGTATGGAATATGAGCGGGAACAAAACTTCAAAGACGACGCGGGCAATAACTTTCGTCCGGATTTTGTTGTAAATCTGCCTGAAAGAAAGCACATCATTATTGACAGCAAGGTATCCCTTGTTGACTATTCGGCCTATATTGCCGCTGAAACCGCGGAAGACCGCCAGCGCTGCTTGACGGCCCACGTCGCGGCTATAAGAAACCACATTAAAACATTAAGCGATAAACACTATCCGGAACTTATAAATATTGACTCGCCGGATTTTACATTCCTGTTTATAGCCATTGAGCCAGCGTACCTGGCGGCTGTTGAACACACGCCGTCGCTTTTTCAAGAGGCGTATGACGCACGCGTAGCTCTTGTTACAGCCACCACGCTGTTGCCGGTATTGAGAGTTGTAGCGAATTTATGGAGCTTGCAGCGTCAAAATGAATCAACCCAAAAATTAGCCGAGCAGGCAAGCCGCGTCTATGACAAGCTCCGTATATTCATTGAAAAAATGGATATACTGGGCAACCAGTTGGAAACAGCGCAAAAAACATACAGAGATTCAATGAACACTCTGAAAGATGGGCGCGGGAGTCTAGTAAAAACAGCCGAAAAATTTTCAGATCTGGGAGTAAAGATAGTTAAAAAATTACCGCTGTCAGTACAGACAAAACCTTACATAGAAAATAGTTATTTATTATTGGATGAGACGGACGAAAACGAGTATAGCCAATTAACCTGAAAAAACAGAGTGTAGCCTGTTTCCCAGGTTAATTGACTATGTTTTTATGAACAATCTCCATGAGTGACATTCGGGCAAAAATATAAGCGCAGACTTCTGCGTCCGTAAGGCTTCTATGCGCTTGTTGATTAATGTAACTGAAATATCCGGCAACTGTTCCTAACTTTCTGTTTTCAATGGGTAAGCCTCTGGCCATTCTCATGGTGCATAAAAATTTCGGGAGCTTGTAACTGATCCCGTATTTCATTAGACTGTTGTTCAACATCTGTTTGTCAAACTCGGCATTGTGAGCGACAAAGCAGTCAGGCGATTTTAATTTTGACCACTCCACGAACCGCTGAAAGGTCTCTTGTGGCGGATGGCCATAGCTTCTCAGCATATTACGCGTAATTCCGTGTATTTTAACAGCCCAGTGAGAGATTACGGCGCCCTCGCCCGGATTAATTAATTGCCAAAAATAATCCAGCTTTACATTCTCATCTTCTGAAGAATCATAACTGACAGACAAGGCGCCCAATTCAATGATGTCGGCGTCTCTGAAGCCGGATGTTTCAGTGTCAATAAAGATCAAAGACCCGTAAGATGGATTTCCCCGATATAGTTGAGCGAAAACGGGCGTCAGTCGTTGACATATTACGGGCCACAACGCTGGGACATCAATATTTGCCACCTGTACAACTCCGGACAAAACACGGCATCTGGTTTGAAATTATAGCAGTTCAACACTTTGTACTTGAACTACTATGCTGGGATTTGTTTGCAAATCGCGGCCGCGTATTGCTTGTAGAAGTACTCTGCCCGCCGTTGTGCAAGCAATAAAAGCGAAAAATGCTATATTGCTTATTTTCGGCCGTTTAATATTTTTTTCAGCCAAGCCTCATCTCTGACTGGAATCCCAAATTCCTCCGCTCTGTCCAGTTTGCCGCCGGCTTTTTCGCCCGCTATCAGTACAGTGGTTTTGCGGGATACGTTGCCTGTAACTTTCGCGCCTAATTTTACCAATAAGCTCTCGGCTTCCTCGCGGGAAAGTGTCGGCAGTATCCCCGTTACAACGGCTGTCTGGCCGGACAGCGGCAAGGCGCTGGCTGCGACAGGCGCGGGTTTTTCCGGTATTATCCCCAACTCGGACAACCGAACCGGCAGATCGGGGTGTCTGTAAAAATAATCCTTGAGCACCCGCGCTATTTTCGGACCTATCTCGTCAACCGCGAGCAGGGCAGACTCTTCAGCGTTCCATAAATTTTCCAGACTGCCAAAAGCCTGGGCGAGGGTTTCCGCCGTTTTAGCGCCAATGAAAGGGATACCCAAGGCATGTATCCACCGCCACAGCGGTTTTACTTTTGCCTCCGCCAGAGCCTGCATGATATTTTGGGCGCTCTTTTCCGCCATGCGCTCCATTGAGGATAAAAAGGCTGTACCTTGGAGCGGCTCTTCAAGAAGCGTAAGGATTTCCCAAGGGTGATTAAATCGCTCTGACGCAACTATTTGATCCGCCAGCGCGTCACCCAGACCCTCTATGTCCAGCGCGTTTTTTGAGCCAAAGTGGCGCAGCCTGGCATGAAACTTGGCCTGACACTCATCATTCTGGCAGCGAATTGCGACTTCATCTTCTGTGTCTTTACCAACAGCGCTAGAGCAAATTGGACACGCGGTTGGCATTTCAGGCATTCTGACATCATCGGGAACTGAGCCAGGCACAAGGGCGGCCACTTTGGGTATTACATCTCCGCCCTTTTCCAGAAAGACTCTGCACCCAACGTAAGCGCCCAGGCGTTTCAACTCATCGAAATTATGCAGCGTGGCCCGTTTTATCGTTGACCCGGCAAGTTCGACAGGTTCAAGTTCGGCGACGGGCGTGAGCCTGCCCGAACGGCCCACCTGCCAGGTAATGCCAATCAGCGTGGACGTAACCTGCAACGCGGGATACTTAAAAGCAATCGCCCACCTGGGGGCGCGGTCCGTGGTTCCCAGAATCTGCTGATACTCGGCTTGCCTGACTTTTATGACAATTCCATCTGTATCAAACGGCAGCTTCAACCTAGCGTCCCGCTGGGCGTCAATGAAAGCGATAATTTTTTCCATGCCGCCGTCAATTCTGGCCGGCATGTCGGCGAACCCCCACTTTGACAGCAGAGCCATCGCTTCGGCATGGTCGTTGGAGTCCAGTAATTGCCAGGGCATGAACTGGAGCCTGCGCGCCGCCACCTCGCGGCTGTCCAGCAGTTTCATGGTTCCGCTCGCCGCGTTTCGGGGGTTGGCGAACCTCTGCTCGCCGCTTGTCTCCCGCGCGTTGTTCAACTCTTCCCAGCGTTTGCGGGATAAAAATACTTCCCCGCGCACTTCCATAATTTCAGGGGCGCTCATGGGAAGCTCCAGGGGGATGTCCGCAATAGCTCTGGCGTTTTCTGTGACGTCTTCACCGATTTCCCCATCGCCCCTGGTAATCGCCTTTACCAACAGACGAGACTCATAGCGAATGGCCAGGCTCAGGCCATCCACCTTGAGATCAGCACAAAACAAAGGTTCCGCGCCCACGGGCAGTCCGCGCCTGACGCGATTCTCCCAATTTTGTATCTCCTCCGCGGAATATGTGTTGTCCAAGCTCAACATGGGTGTTCCATGTCCGGCCTTGTCAAAGCGGTCCAGCGGGGGGGCGCCGACTCTTTTTGTGGGGCTGTTGGGATCAGCAAGAAGAGGGTAATCTGCTTCTAATTGGCGCAGCTCGCGCTCAATCGCGTCGTACTCGGCGTCAGATATTACAGGCTGATCCAAGATGTAATAGCGCCGCCGGTGCTCAAGCACCTGATCGGCCAAATATTTCATGCGGGTGGCAATATCCATGCTCATGATTTTTCAGTGTATTATATTACTCATGTTTTCACCGTACACGATACCCACTCTTTGTTTTTTGCTTAGCGCTCAAACGGCGGCATATCACCCCCGCGTTGATTTGGACCAAGGGCGTTTCCTAAAGGTCTTGGCGGACGCTGAGGCCAGGCTAAACAAAAACGACGGCGACGCGCTGGCTTGGGCGGTAAAATCGCAGGCTCTAAGCGCGCTCATGAGACTTGACGAGGCGGAAGATTCGGCTCTGCAAGCGCTCAAATTACAGCCGAACTTGCCGGAGGCGCTCGTCGCGCGAGGTATAGCAAAAGCCAGCAAAGCGGTGCAGCAGAGAAACCTGGGTAGTTTGTTCATGCTTTCCCAAGCAATGAACGATTTGAGAAGCGCCGTAAAAAATGACCCTGATTACGCTTTGGCCTGGATGACGCTTGGTCTTGGTTATCAGCAACTGCCCGGCGCTCTGGGCGGCTCCACAAAAAAAGCGCTGGAGTGCGCGGATCAATTAAAGCGCGTTCAACCCGCCAGAGGCGATTTGCTCCAAGCTCAAATCCTGTCCATGCAAGGCAGATGGCACGAAGCTGAGCCTATATTTAAGCGGGCATTGGACGCGGCTCCAGGTGATCCTGAAATCGTGATTGGTTATCTCGGCGAGCTGGGAGAAAAAACGACCAGAAAAACACTGGGCGAGGCTCTGCAAAAACAAAAATTGGCTGCCGAAGCCAGGCGGCTACTGCCATTGATACGCACACGAGGCAAAGGCGTTGAAGCAGTGAGCCAGGCATTTTTAGATGCCGGACGGGATGAGGATTCCTGGGGCGTCGCGCTAGACGCGCTGCACGATGTTGACGCGCCGAGCATCATCAGGCTCCAACTGGGCAAAGTGGCGGCACGCACGGGTCTTCACAGCAAAGAAGGATTGGCTTTTCTGGATCAAGCGGCCAAGGAGCCTATGGAAGGTGGTACAGGAGGTTACGCTTCGCTCCACTGGCGGCGGGGGCAAATATTAAAAAAACTTGGCCGCCCCAAAGAAGCCCGTGAGGCCGCGTTAAAATCGCTCACTTATGATTCCAACCACCGCGGCGCTAAGGAATTGCTGGATGATCTGGACTGAATTCAATAGTTTGTACACCTGCGTTCAATCAAGGCTGGATCAGGCTTGATATGAGCCGCAGAACACGCGATACACGACACGACAGCAGTCGGCATAACCCTGACGTACGGAGGCGGAGATCACCCAGCGCTATCAGTCAGGCGACTCCGGCATCCAATAGCGGCGGAGTTGTCGGCTTAGCCGGTTTTCGCCCTTTTGAGACCTTTGAGGCTGTTTTTATGGGAATGCCGGAGGGGTCCGGAGGATTTATACGACCCGCCGGATTCCACAAATCTGATGGTATGGACCTCTTTGTGGATTGGAGGGACGCGCAAGGCGCGATAAACGGAGACAAGGTCAAAGCCGAGGTTGTATCGTCGGTTTTTGACGGGCGTCCGCGCGGAAGAGTAATTAGCGTCATTGCCCGAACAGACGCCCCTGTACCGGCGTCGCTTCAAAAACAGTCCTGGGGCTGGCGTGCGCTGCCGCTTGACCCGCGTATGCAGCAGATCATTTCCGTTCCCCCAACCGACCTGGCCTCTGAGGGCGATATTGTCACCGTCATGCTGGACCCGAACCCCGCGTTGACCCAACTTAGAGGCAGTGTAATCGCCCGTTTGGGCAGACCAACGGACCTGAAGATTGAAAACCGTCTGACTGCGGCAATGTTCCGTATCAGGACTGAATTTAACAGCGCGGTCATGGACGAACTGGCGCCATTTCCAACACAGATACCCCAGGAATGGACTAAAGGCAGAGAAGATTTGCGAACTCTCACTACTGTCACGGTTGACCCTCCAACCGCGAAAGACTACGATGACGCAATCAGCCTGGAATGTTTGCCCGCGGAAGAAGGCGGCGGCTGGATACTGGGTGTCCACATAGCGGACGTGAGCCACTATGTGACCGAAAATGGACCGCTGGATCAGGAAGCCCAACTGCGTGGGACATCGGTCTATTTTCCGGACGAGTGCGTCCCCATGCTGCCGGATCGCCTTTCCGCCGAACTCTGTTCACTGAAAGAGGGCGTTGACCGCCTGACTATGACGGCCTGGATGACGATTTCGCCGGAGTTAGAAGTCATTGAGACCTGTCTTACAGAAAGCGTCATCAGGAGCCGCCGCCGCTTGACCTACGACCAGGTGAAAAAAGCCTGCTTGGACCTGGACGCGCGGACTCGGCATGAGATAGGCGAAGATGTATGTGAGATGCTGGATCAAACGCTTGCGCTGTCGCGCCGTCTGACCGAGCGCCGCTTGGGGCGGGGAGCGCTGAACCTAGACACAGAAGAAACCGAGTTTCTCTTTGACAGCAAGGGGCGTCCGACAGACGCTCGGCGATATGAACGACACGACGCCCACAGGATGATTGAGGATTTTATGCTCCTGGCCAACGAAGCCGTCGCTAAATACTTCAGCCGCCGCGAATGTCCTACCATCTATCGCGTCCATGAAGACCCGGATCCGTTGAAATTGGAAGTTTTCAAAAAATTGGCCATCTCGCTTGGACTGATGAAGCTACAAGACCAACCGACGCCTGAATTATTGAACGGCCTGTTGGATAAAATTCATGGAGGTCCGCTGGAGGCTCTGCTTAACACCATGTTGCTCAGGAGCCTGAAGAGAGCCGAATACAGGGTGGATAATATTGGACATTCCGGCCTAGCGTTGGACGACTACTTGCACTTCACAAGCCCAATCCGCCGCTACCCTGATTTGATAGTTC
>JAITCJ010000054.1 GCA_031283145.1 Holophagales bacterium
AAAGCCCCGGCCACGCTGGAGTCAACGCCCCCGCTGAGCGCGATTGCTATTTTGCCTTTTGAAAGTTTCGTCATATCTGCTCCACTGTGGTTTGAGACCCCGGCCACGCTGCGGATACGGCTTCGCAAGCATTCCACTAGGCCGGAACAGCCCCGTGCCCCGCCTTGAAAGGCGGGGTATCACTTGCGGGGCGGATGTTTGGCAGGGGATGCAAACCCCTGCCAAACATTGATAGCGCATGAGCCTGAAGCCCCATGCCTCCTTATTGCTAATACTCAATTATACGCAGTTGACTAAACTTGTATTAGTACACAGGCAACATGCTGTAAAATCAATAGTTTCTGCGGGACTGAACATGCGCGTCCAGGAATTGATTCTGAAACTTCAAAACTATTGGGCCGAGAGGGGCTGCCTCGTGGGTCAGCCCTACGACATCGAAAAGGGCGCGGGTACCATGAACCCGCTCACTTTTTTCGGGGCGCTGGGGACAAAACCCTGGAACGTGGGCTATGTAGAACCAAGCCGCCGCCCTGGCGACGGGAGGTACGGCGAAAATCCTTTCAGGGTTTATAAGCATCTGCAATTTCAGGTAATCCTGAAGCCAAGCCCGGCAAAGGTTCAGGATATGTACATTGATTCCCTAGAAGCCCTTGGCGTTGATATGACCGCGCACGATCTGCGCTTTGAGGAAGACAACTGGGAATCTCCCACTTTGGGCGCCTGGGGAGTAGGTTGGCAGGTGGTTTTGGACGGCATGGAAATCAGCCAGTTCACATATTTTCAGCAAGTCGCCGGATCAGACTGCCGCCCCGTTTCAGCCGAACTAACCTATGGCATCGAGCGCATATGTATGTTCTTGAGCGGCATTGACAATATGTTTGACCTAATCTGGGGCAATGTTCGTACAGATCAAGGGCTGTTCCCTGTTAGTTACGGCGAGGTTCGCCGCAGGGAGGAGTTTGAGCTGAGCGCTTACAGTTTTGAGCACGCCGATTTGGACTTGCACAAGTATCTGTTCAATGCCTATGAAAAAGAGGGGTGGCGCTTAGTCGGCGACTTGGGACACTACTTGTCCGCCTATGAGCAGGCGCTTAAAATGAGCCACACCTTTAATGTTCTGGACGCCAGGGGCGCTGTGAGCACAACCGAGCGCCCGGGAATTATCAAGCGCGTGCGCGATTTAGCCTGCGCCTGCGCAAAGGTCTATTTGGAGCTTGAGGCTGACAAAACCTCAACCGAGGCGTGATATGACTGATACCAAAACTCTATTGCTGGAACTGCACTGCGAGGAAATCCCCGCCAGATTTTTAAAGCCATTGAGCTGTGAGTTCGCGGACGCGTTTGTGAGCTTTGCGGCTGAACAAAAGCTGGGCGCTCCGACAGTTCAGGCGATTTTCAGTCCAAGGAAATTGGCCTGGCGCGCTAAGGGGCTTTTGACGGCCCAGTCAGACCGACACGAAACACAAGTTGGCCCCCCGCGGCGCGTGTGCGTTGATGAATCCGGCAACCCGACAATTCAGGGGCGGAAGTTCGCCGAAAAGTGGGGCGTGGATTTTTCAGCGGTTCGCTTTGAGCGGCCCGAAGGCAAAAAAGAGCCGTGCGCCATTGCGGAAATATTAAAGCCGGGCCGTTCAGCCGTTGAAATTTTTTCCGACAGCCTGCCCAAGCTGATTTCCGGTCTGCACGTCCCAAAGGCTATGCGCTGGGGTAATTCCTCCTACGAGTTTGTCCGCCCCATACGCTCCATACTGTGCGTTTTCGGGTCTGACGTTGTGCCTTTCACTGTTGACGGCGTTGAAAGCGGAAATACCACTTGGGGTCATCGCCTCTATCACCGCCATAGCCAAAGCCCATTGGTTGTTGATTCCCCGGAAAAGTATGAAGCCGTCTTAAAAGACGGCGGCGTAATCGCCTCATTTGACGAGCGCAAAAGGGCAATCGCTGAACAGCTTGACGCCAAAGCCCTGGAAACAGGCGGCAGACCCGTGGCCGATGAAGAACTGCTGGACACTCTGGCGCTGATAGTTGAATGGCCGACCGTGCTGCGCGGCGGATTTCCCGCCGAATTTATGGACTTACCAAAGGAAGTCCTGGTGACAAGCCTGAAAGAGCACCAAAAAGCCTTTTGTGTAGAAAAACCGGACAGCGCGGATCTATTGCCGTACTTCCTGAGCATAGCCAACAGACCGGACGACCCCAGTGGTTTAGTTGCCGCCGGTAACGAGTGGGTACTAAAAGCGCGGCTGTACGACGCTAGGTTTTTCTTCGCGGAAGATCAGCGATCCCACCTTTCCGAACTCGCGCCAAAGCTGGACGCGCTCACTTTCCACCGTGAGCTGGGCAGTTACGCTGAAAAAGCGCGGCGAATTTCGACAATAGCCCAAGCCCTTGCCGCGCGCCTAAAACTCGACGCTGCTCAAGCCAAAACAGCGGCGGAGCTATGCAAGGCCGACCTCGTGACATTGATGGTCGGCGAATTTCCTGAATTACAGGGCATAATGGGCGGCTACTACCTCAGACTGAAAGGCGCGCCCGAACCCGTCTGCGCGGCTGTGGCCGAACACTATCAACCCATGAGCAATGACGCGCCACTGCCGAATTCCAGACTCGGCGCTGTTTTGGCGATAGCCGACAAACTGGATACCCTGGCGGGCTGTTTTGCCATAGGTCAGATTCCATCAGGCTCAAAAGACCCCCTGGCCCTGCGCCGCGCCGGAATGGGCGTCACGCGGATTATCTGGGAAAAAGGCTTGGATATTTCAATAAATACCCTGATAGACCTGGGTTTGGAAACCATTGCCGAAAAAGTCAAAAACCCGCCGAAAGACACAAAACAGGCATTGACGGCCTTTTTTAAGGACCGTGCCGCCTATCAACTGGAGCTTTCCAACATCCCAGCCTCGGTAAGAAATTCAGCCCTGGCCGCGGGATGGATGGACTTAAACGACCTCAAAGCCCGCTGCGAAGCGCTGTCGGCTTTTGCCGAAGACCAGCGCTTCACGAGCCTCGCCCAAAGCGCCAAGCGCATCGGCAACATACTCAAAGACGAAGAACCGCTTCAAAGCTTCAGCCCCGACCTGTTGGAACAGCCCGAAGAAAAAGCGCTGGCCCAGCGTCTTAACGCCATTGAGTCTGCCGCCGATTACGCCGCGTTATTGCCACTCCTGGCCGATTTAGCCCAGCCGCTGGAAGATTTTTTCAACGCCGTAATGGTCAAGTGCGAAAATCCCGACCTGCGAAACGCTAGAATGGCGCTGCTCAACCGCCTGAGAAAAGCGTTTATGAGAGCGGCGGATTTCAGCCTGTGGCGCGACTGATATAGCAACTTTTGCTTTTATCTAAAGTTGTTGACTTCCAAAAACTTTATTTCATGCTAAATCAACGTGCGCAATGCGCGAAAGAGAAACCCATGGTATCAACTTACTGCTTACCCTGTCACTATCGCTTGCGAGTCCGCTGCCAGACTACTCCCTTTGAAGGAGAAGGTGGTAACGCAACTGACGTCCCCGCTGCCGGGGCAGTATGTTTCTATTATTGTAAGATGAGCGATGGTAATTACAATTTTCTATGGCATGGGTCAGTCACAACATCAGTTGTGACCCGTGATGAGGTTATTGCGGCGCTGTATAACCGCGATTCTGGACAAAGTTCTGTTCATGATTGCGCGGAAGTAATGGTATAATTATATGCGCTTTGTTTTTAACTCAATCTTAAAAGCCATCATATTCTTAAATGGACTGATGGCATTTGCGCAACAGTCGGCTCCAGGTCAGTGGGTTGACGGTTTGTACCTTGTACATCAACCACCTGCTATTTTTACTTCGAGATACTTTATAGACGAGAACGACCGAATTAATAGGGTAATTTCCAACCTCTCGAAAGCTGTGGACTTTCCTATTCCACTCAAATACCGTGACCGATCTTTTAACCAATTTTGGCATAATGATGGGTTATATACGTGTTCGGCTGGAAGTGGATCAGTAGAAACGAATGAGGATGGAACAATAACCAGACGTCATATTTTTGCTAAGTGGCAAGATGATGAATGGTTTTTTTTAGGTGAACACAAGACAACAAACAAAGCAGATTTTTTATTTGCTATACCCTGTGACAATGATCGGTTTGTCGTTGTTTCTAATATGACAGACCTAACCAACAACAATCGGCCGGATCGTACACCTTTTTTCAAAATGTCCCTTCTTGCGGATAAAAAAGAAATCAGGTTGGATAGCTCTATTGACCATGGGCAGGACGAATTACGACCATACATGTCTGACGACAGGTGTTTCAGATTAGCTTTTGGCAGCCACTGTGCTGTAACAGATTCCCATGCCTTTCTTGTTAATCGTAACACGGGGCTGTACTGGGTTTTCTCTTTGGGAAACGCTTCTTTGATAAAAGCTGGTCATATCTTTAAGCAGATCACGCCGGAAATGATTGTAAATAATAATTTTCGATTTCCTATCACTAATAGTTTAATTTTATGTGTCAATCCCGAAATAAATGGAACCGTGTTGGTCGCGGGGTTAGACGAGGCTTTTTATTTGACTGAGACGAGCAATCTGGACGAAGAAATAAAGGCGCTGACAACCAATACCAGAGGCATGACAATTAATGATCTTAACAATTATGAACAGAAACGCAGAGAGGAAATCGCCCGCGGTAATCCATACATTGTCTGGTACCGAATACATCCCGAAAATGGAAGGGTTGAGAAGTTGGATGGAGCGCCCGAAGGCGGCTCGCTTTTAAGAGAGGGCGGAAAAAATGACTCATGGCAGCCCATGCCCGACGGCTCGGTGAAATTGGGTTGGAATGAAGATAAAATTCGGGAGAAATCAAATCAAAATAGTGCTGGCACACCAACTGAATCTTCGCCTCAGACTAAAACGATCCAAAATAATACAACAACTAAGTAATGATATAAGGATTATTCAAATCTAAAGAGATTGAGCGTTGACACCGAAACGAAGTGTTTATGAAACGCCCAAAAGGTACCACAATGTTTATGGATAGACTAAAATGCCAGTTTTTAAGAAATCAGAATACTTCACTCATACCAACTTGCAATCAAACGGCATTACGTTTGATTGCAAGTTGGTATAGCGGCGAGCAATCGCCGCCCGTAAGTTTTTGAAAAATCAGGGTTCCCCTGTTTTTCAAAAACTTTGGCGCTTTAGCGTTCAATGTCAATTGAACGCGACTTGGTATCAGTGGCTTAAAAACCTTGACCATAGTGTACAAGGCCGCATTGCTCGCAAAATAGATCGCGCGAGAAATGGCAATCTTGGTGACTATGAATCCGTTGGCGATGGTATTTCTGAGATGCGCTTACACTTCGGCCCAGGCTACCGACTATACTATTATCAGCAAGGCGAAGACATTTATCGCTTTTTGTGTGGCGGAAACAAAGATACATAGATAGAAGACATTAAGCACGCGAAGAAACTCAAACGACAGGAGGAAGCAAAATGAGCGAGCTTTTTAATTCATTGGATTATCTTGATACCGAAGAAGCTATAGCAGGTTATCTCAGTGAGGCTGTGGAAGAAGGCCCCGACGGCTTCCTGGACGCGCTAAATGTAATTGCTAAAGCCCGTATGGTCAATCAGCTTACCAAAGCGAGTGGCATTAACAGGGAACTCCTTTGCGAAATGTTCTCAGGCAATCATCACTTGGATGAAACAACAAGCAATAAGGGTGCATGGGCCTTTAGGCCCATGCGCTATGAATGTTTGGCAGGGGTTTGCGTCCCCTGCCAAACATCAGCCCCGCAATATGATACCCCGCCTTTTAAGGCGGGGC
>JAITCJ010000076.1 GCA_031283145.1 Holophagales bacterium
ACAGGAATTTTAACCCAAGAGTATCTGCGTAATCACCCATTTTGGCTATGTCAGCTATATATTCTTCTTCCGGTACGCTTCCGCTGAAAGCGCGGTCAAGTTTTTCTTCGCCAATAACCAGAACGTACGATTTGGCGGCGGTGGCCAATTCTGTATCAATCACGCGCAATTCTTTAGATGTTTCGACATTGACAACCAAGGCCGTATAAGCAATAAATATCAATACGTTTAATGTGGTAAATAAAATTGTAATTTTCGCGTTTAATGTCAGTCGTTTCCACAAATGAAACATCGTATTCCCCAGTCACAAATCAAAACATATGAAATCGTATAGCAGTTCAATTTTTCGTAGTTGAACTGCTATGCCGGGATTTACTTGCAGAATAAAGTTGACGATATTGAAACACCGGCTTGCGAGACGGTGGCAGATAATCGCCATGTGATTGACATGGCGGTCTTGGTTGCGTATTGCTTGCAGGCGGGTACTGCCAGCCGTTGTGCAAGCAATACAAGCGAAAAATGCTATTGTCGCTTGGCATGTGTTCATTAAAAAGTACTCCGCCCCACATAACGCCCGTACTTATCTCCATCGTGGCAAAGCACGGCCATCAGGTAATCCAATCCCATTCATATACGGTATTTTTTTTTTTTTTTTTTTTCAATAACTTTTTTTAATGCTTGCAAAATCAGGTGGTTATAACAGTTCAACACTTTGTAGTTGAACTGTTATGCCGGGATTTACTTGTAAATCCCGGCCGCTTATTGATTGTATATAGCAATTCAAATTTGAGTTGTCACAACTGGTCCACGGGGCATTTGCCAGGCAACGATACGGGATTGCCAAGGGGGGGGCCTGGAGTGCCTATGCTGCGCTGGTAATGGAGTGAGCCGCCGAAGGCGGGGAGCGAAATGGAAAGCGTAGCTGTGAACTATGGAAGGAATGACAACAAAAAGTGGAACTGCTATAGTGAAACAACTTTAAAACGGTACGTTGCCCTGTGGCTTTCGTCTGCGCTGCCGTTCCGCTTTTAATGGAGTCAATCGTCGTAAAGTCACTGTCGCTGCCTCGCAGCGCCAGTGCCAACGGCGATTTGTCTCCATTCCTGTCGGCGGCTCACGTAACGAAGGCGCAGCCTTGGCACTTCGTGCCTCCGCTTGGATAAACAGGATGATTTTAAAGTTGACTGGCTATAAAAAAACAATGTCATTATTTTGACAAATTATGTTTTTTCTGTTATACATAGCGAAAAGAGGTTATTGGTCGCCTTGTCAAATCTTCCGCGCCTACACTGGTCAACGCTGGGTGAACCCACCAGTGGGATTGAGCATCGCTGGAGCAGTCAATGGGAAATAACATTAGATCGCAACGCGGCTCCGGCCCTGCCTCCAACTGACACCGATTTGTGGGCTATCTCAGTTGGCACGCAGGAACCTCCTTATGCGCTGATAAGAATGAGCGGCGAAGTAGCCGCGCTTCCTATTTTGTTACTGCGCCGACCCAACGCCGGTCCTCTTGCTGTGGACTTTCATTCCGCGTGGTCGGCTATAGGAAGCTTACGCTGGGGAATATTAAGTGAAGACCCGCCTCTGCCAGGTCTGCGTCCCGCCGCCCAGGGGAGGCCGCCGCTCACGGCGTCTCAGGCGCTGGGATTGGGCATGGTGGGTATTGGCTCGGCCATGCAGGCTGTACTCGCCAAAGCAAGGGCGGCTGCGGCCACAAAGGCAACTGTTATGCTGACAGGCGAGAGCGGCACCGGAAAAGAGGTTGTAGCTAAAGCGATACATAGAATGAGCGCGGACGCGGATGGGCCGTTTGTGCCGGTTCACTGCGGGGCTATTCCCGAAAATCTCGTGGAGTCAGAACTGTTCGGCTATACCAAGGGCGCTTTTACTGACGCTAGGAAAGACACACCCGGTAAATTCCGCGAAGCCCACGAGGGGACAATATTTTTGGATGAAGTCGCCACTATGCCGGTGTCCGCGCAGGTGAGACTGCTGAGGGTGCTGCAAGAACGTGAGGTTCAGCCGCTTGGCGGCGGCAGCCCGATAAAAATTGATGTGCGCGTTGTTGTCGCCACCAATCAGGATCTGTGGAAAAAAGTGCAGGACGGCAGCTTCCGCGAAGACCTTTTTTACAGGTTAGACGTAATCCCAATTTCACTTCCGCCTCTGCGGGACCGCCGCGAGGAAGTCCCGTTTCTGGCACAGCATTTTTTGAACAGAAAGGCCAGAGAACACGGCCTCTACCCAAAGGCGCTCCATCCAAGCGTTGATCCGCTGTTGATGGCGCTGCCCTGGCAGGGCAATGTCCGCCAGTTGGAAAATGCCATAGAGCGAGCGATTGTACTTTCGGCGACAAGAGCTGTTTTGACCAGGGATGATTTTAATTTCCTCTTGGACCGCGTTCCCGAAGGCGAGGCATTGGTTTCAAGCCTTCCGCCGGCGCCGTTGTTTGGAGATACAGCGCCAAGTTCAGTATCGGCCGCAGGAATTGGCGCAGGGTCTGGGCTTGAGCTTAAAGGAGCAATATATTCAAGCTATGGGTCTTTGTCAGATCTCCCGCCGGATGGGCTTGACCTCAATCAGGTTGTCGCGGAAATGGAAAAGAAATATTTGCTGCAAGCGCTATCCATTACCAGAGGCAATAAAAAACGGGCCGCCGAATTGCTTAACCTCAAAAGAACTACACTGCTGGAAAAACTGAAGCGCCTTGATATTCAGGATGAAGAAGCGCCGGAGCCTGAATAGGCGAGGGTCTGTGGCACACTGTTCCCTCATCGTCAATCCGCGATCAAAAATTGCCGGTGGAAGCACTCTCATAGCAAGTTGCGTTCACTATTCTGAAATTATGTCATCATATTACCATAAAATAGAAGAAAAATCAAGTCTTATTTTATTCCGCGTATGGGTGTATTAAATATAGAGAATAAACGAGAGGTGATGAACGATGAACATGGAACAAAAAAGTATGACCGCGCTGATAAGCGCCTTTGCTCGTTGGTATCATGCCGAACATAATGATGTAAAAATTTTTGATGATTCTATCGCCGGTAAAATTCTATCCGATGACGAGAAACGCCAGATTGCCGTTAATATGAGAAGCGGCATTGGCTTTTTTAATCCATTATTCAGCGGGACGGAAGAAGAGACTTTGCGGTGGATTGTGGACAACCAATTATCCCCTTCGCCGCTTGGAAGGTCTGCTTGGGCTGAAAAAGCCTTACAAACGGCGGCTAAGACTGGAGTAAAGCAATATTTTATTGTTGTGGCAGGCTATGATACTTTCGCGTATCGCCAATCGGCATGGGCAAGCGAACTGCGAATCTTTGAAATGGATAATCTTTTTATGAGTACTGACAAACAAAAACGTGTTCAAGGATTTCTTGACGTGTTGCCGGAAAATTTAACCTATATGCCTATCAACTTGGCTGCAGAATCCCTGTCTGAAAAATTACGTTCTTGCGGCACATTCAATAAAAATAAATTGTCATTTTACAGCTTACTTGGCATTGCTTATTATCTTTCAAAAGAGAACTTTAAGACGCTGTTGTATGATATAGCTGACTCGGCTTCAAATGGGAGTACAATCGTTTTTGATTATCCAGATGAACACACATATATGGAACAGGCGGGAGAACGAGCAAAAAAACAGGCAATGATGGCGCAAGGCGCTGGGGAAGCTATGCTCGCGAGTTATTCTTATGCGGAAATGGAACAGTTATTATCAGATTGTGAATTTCTGATTTATGAACACTTAACGCCGGACCAAATAACAAAGCAATTTTTTGAAGAATATAATATTGCAAATCCACAATACATTATGACGGCTTTTGACAACACAAACTATTGCTTGGCTGTAAAAAAATAAGCGTATATAGTGAAACAACTTTAAAACGGTACGTTGCCCTGTGGCTTTCGTCTGTGCTGTCGTTCCGCTTTTAACGCGGTCAATCGCCGTAAAGTCACTGTCGTTGCCTCGCAACGCCAAATCCAACGGCGATTTGTCCGCATTCCTGTCGGCGCCTCATACCAGTTCCCATTGCCAATGCTACAAATGGTCGTGCGAATGCACCTGTTTGCGGCATGTTGCGCTACCGCTTTTGCGCAACAGCAATGTGATTTGGTATGAGAAGGGGCGAGGGACGAGTTAAGCAGAGACGCGGGCATTAGCCGTGTCGTTGGTTACGTTCCAATCGTGCCACCGAAGAAAAACCGCAGGGAGCCGTGGGATTATGACAGGGAGCTTTATAAGAAGCGGAACGAAGTTGAGCGATTCTTTCGCAGATGTAAGCGTTTTCGCAGGGTTTGTACGCGATATGACAAGCTGGACCGCATGTTCCTGGTGTTTTTCCTTTTGGCGCTCATTCGTGACCTGCTGACCTGGTGTAAATACGCCCTAGTGACCACTCTCAACGGGTCTCGCCGTTTCCTCGACTCCCGCTTTGCCCTGCGGCGGTACCGCATCGTCCTGTATCTCGATCGGCAGCGATGTAATGGCGTCCAGTATTTTGTCGTTTGCCTCCTTGAAATAGAGGTAGTGCATCTGGACTTTGTCATCGCCGTCAATGGCGTACTCCGTGCATCCGAAGGACTTGTCGGCATCCTGGACTTTATTGGTGTCCGGCACCGGCATTGCGCAAACCGCAAGTAGGGTCAGGTTTTGGGGAACCGGGCTTCTGAACCCGAACACCTTCCGCCAGTCCGCCCCGCAGCTACTCCGTAGCAGTTCCCTAATGAATACTGTGTGCTTGACGGCCTGCTCCATTGCTTCCTGTGCCGTGCTGGCTCCCTCGCTTTTGACTTCTACTACACACAGATTTGCGATGCCGACGCCGCACCTCGCGAGGATGTCTATTCCGCCGCCAGCACTGCCAGCGTATGAGACTTCCCCGGGCATCGTTCTTGCGCACAGGGGAGTGGGCATGGCATATCTGAATCCAGCAATTTCGACGGGCCGGATGTTGCGGAGCCTCGGCGTAGAGAACTCTGTGAGCAGCAGGCTCCGAATGCGCGCCTCGCCTGCCCTTGGATTGTCGCCATTCACGTGGCGCTCGCCATGCCTCTGTTTAAAGTATGAACGGAACGCCCTTGCTTCTTCGCCATCCCAAGGGCAATCACGCAACAGCAACTCGCAGTCAAAATAATCCTTATTGGCCCTCTCGCAAGTGCCGGTTGACAGCCGTGGCGTTGCTGTGTCGTTGCATGTCAGCTTCGCCACCGTCTGGCCAAGATAACGCACGTCCAACACCACTGTCTTCCTTGCTGCTATGA
>JAITCJ010000112.1 GCA_031283145.1 Holophagales bacterium
AAAGGCGCAGCGGGGAAGGCATGATTTTCCAAAGACTTGCAGCGGCGATGGTTAATCGCCATGCCAGGTTGCAATCAAACGTAACCACGTTTGATTGCAACCTGGCATTATTGCGCTAAACTGATTCAGGATTTGAACGAATATTGTTTGTCCTGTATGTAAAAGCAGGTTTGTGGAGTATGTTGTTATGAAACGTAAAATTTGGATTATCGGCGGAGCAGCGGTTGTTGTTCTTATTGCAGCCGCTCTGGTCTTTCCCAAAAATAATGGCGTGACGATTTCGGTTTCAAAAGTCGGCCGCGAAAACCTGGTTTCCAAGGTCAGCGCAAATGGCAAAGTCCAGGCTGTCCGTAAAGCCGACCTGAGCGCTCAGGTTATGGGTCAAGTGACCAGGCTTGCCGTAAAAGAGGGGGATATTGTCAAAGAGGGACAGTTCCTGTTAGAGATTGACCCTTCAAGGACAAAAGCCGCAGTTGAGGGACTGGACGCAGCTAAACAGGCCGCCGCCGCTGAGTTGGCGTCATCCAGGTCCAGGCTGGAACAGGCTCGCGCTGATTTCCGGCGAGCTGAAACCAACTGGAAAGCCGGTCTTCTCTCTGAGGCAGACCTTGAAAACATCAGGACAACGCTGGCAACCGCTGAAAGCGCCTCTCAATCGTCAGAAAAAAGGGTTGAGCAAGCCAGCGCCGGTTTTCAGGAAGCCCAAGCCACACACTCTAAAACAGTACTATTATCTCCAATGAACGGAGTGGTGACAGCCCGCCGGATTGAGGAAGGCGAAACGGCTGTTATTGGTGTTCAGAACAGCCCCGGGACGGTTCTCCTCACAATTTCAGACATGAGCAAGGTTGAGACGGAAATGGAGGTAGATGAAGCCGCCATTCCCAACGTCAAATTGGCCCAAACGGCTCAAATCCGCATTGACGCTTATCCCAATCAAACTTTTAGTGGCATAGTGACTGAAGTCGGCGGCAGCCCGATTCTCAGGACCAGTACGCAGGAAGCCATTAAATTTAAGGTCAAGATACAGATTCAGGATCCGCCTGATACCATCAAGCCCGGTCTGAGCGCCCAGGCTGATATTTTCACAGGCGTCAGCGATAACGCGCTTTCAATACCGTTTCAAGCGCTTATAGTCAGGGATATTGTTTTGAAAGAGGGAGAAAAATTCAAACCGGGCGATAGAAGGGATGAAGAAGGCGTCTATGTGGTGGATGTTGACAAGGTCAGATTTGTCGCTGTAAAAACAGGTTTGACAGGCGATCTGAGCGTTGAGGTAATCTCAGGACTTAACGAGGGCGACGTCGTGGCTTCCGGCCCCTTGAGGACACTCAGAGAGCTTAAGGACGGGACCAAGGTAAAGGTTGACGCCAAAAAACCTGGAAAAAATAACAACTGAGGCTCTGCTTTGACTATCTCGGAATTATTTCGCTCAGCCCTGCGCTCATTGTTCGCGCACAAGCTCCGCAGTTTTCTGACGCTGCTAGGCATGGTCATAAGCGTCACGGCGATTGTAGCGGTTATAAGCATTATTTCTGGCCTGAACAATATGGTGCGGAGCGAGGTCATGATGTTTTCGCCTGATATGTTCGTGGTAACCAGATGGGGCATAACCACGAGCAGGAAAGAGTGGCTGGACGCGTTTAAGCGTCCTGCCATCACCTCTGATGATTACGCCCGCTTACGCGCCGCCAACCTGCCATCCGTAGCTGAAGTGGGAGCGGGAGCGGGTCGCAGTCGTATGGTTTCCTATGGGACAAAAAAATACGAAGGCACAAGTATCGTTGGAGTTTCTTCCAACTCAGCCACAATTCTGAATATAAGTTTTGAGGGAAGCATAGGCAGATGGTTCAGCGATGCGGAGGAAAGCGCGGGCAGTTATGTAACCGCTATCGGCGCGGATGTAAAGGACGAGCTCTTTGGCCAGCAAGACCCCATCGGCCGGACGATTCAGGTTGCCGGTCTGCCATTCCAGGTAATCGGCGTACTGCCGAAAAAGGGGAAGTCAATGATCGTCGGCGATGCTGGATGGGATTCCCGCCTTTATATTCCCTTTTCCATTTTCAGGAGAAATTTTATTTCGCCAAGGTCTGATATAGAAATTTACGTAAAGGCGAAGAGCATGGAACTCGTTGAGGACGCCAAAGATGAAGTGAGGGCGTACCTAAGGGCTATGCGCCACACAGATTTTCGCGCCCCCGACCCATTTGGAATTGTCTCCCAGGAGTCCATCATGGAACTTTGGAACAAACTCACCGCCGCCGCGTTTTTATTCATAATGCTAATCACTGGCGTCAGCCTTTTTGTAGGCGGCATCGTCATCATGAATATCATGCTGGTCAGCGTGGCGGAGCGAACGCAGGAAATAGGCATACGGATGGCGATAGGAGCCAGGAAGAGCGACATACAGCGCCAGTTTCTTTTAGAGGCGGCTCTCTTATCCATTGCCGGCGGAATTATAGGCTTTGGGCTTGGAGCGGGCTTGGCGCTCAGCGTCAAGGGTTTAACCGGCTTCCCCGCCCAAGTGACTTTTACCATTGTCCTTACCGCCATTGGGCTTGCCACGCTTGTAGGGCTTACGGCGGGCTTCTTCCCTGCCAGACGGGCAGCCAATCTGGTTATCATAGACGCAATCAGGGCGGAGTGAGCTATGGCAATCAAACTTCGCCCACCCAAATTTTTACGCGCCTTCAGCGCGGAGAATATTAGTTTTGCCCTGAATTCCATAAGGGTTCAAAAGCTGCGCTCATTCCTCACACTGCTGGGCATTGTCGTTGGGGTGGCTACGGTTATCACCATGGTCAGCCTTGTCGTAGGCTTTAACAGTTCCATTACAGGCGCTTTTGCCTCTTTCGGGAGTACAAAGGTAGAAATTCAAAAATTCGACCCGCGCCACGGCCCCAACAACGGTGATATTCCGCCCGAACAGTTCAGACGGCCCAACTTAACGCTTGACGATGTTGAAGCGTTAAAACGGAATTTAACAATGGCAAAGGCCATAAGCCCGGAGCGCTATTTTTGGGGAGGAGGAACGTCAATAAAAAATTCCCGAGGGGACGAGGCCAACGCGCCTACGCTGATCGGCGTCATGCCTGAGTACGTAACTGTCTACAACAGTGAAATAGAGGACGGCAGATTTTTTGTCCCGTCAGATATTTATCACGCCACAAGGACCTGCGTCATTGGCTATGACACTTTTAAGGCATTGTTTCCCCGCAACGATCCCATTGGCCGGGATATATACTTTAACGGCGTGCCAATGAAAGTCGTAGGTCTGCTGAAGAAGAAGGGGACTGTTATGGGCAATAGTCTCGACAATCAGATATTTATCCCATTCAGCACTTTTGACGAGATGTACCCCCAAGTGCGCAACGGGCGCAGGGAAACGCTTTACATCAATATTATCCCCAAAAGCGACTATATGGTACCATACCTGATTGATGAAGTGACAACGGTTTTGCGAGCCAAGAGGAGTCTCAAACCCAGCGAATCCAACAACTTTGCTGTGTCGTCAAGCGACAGCGAGCTTGAATCAATGCGAACAATCACCAATGGGATTGCCGCCGTAATGATACTGATTGCCAGTATCGCGCTGATTGTCGGAGGCGTCGGTGTTATGAACATCATGCTGGTCAGCGTTACCGAGCGCACACGCGAAATAGGTATCAGGAAAGCCCTGGGAGCTACGCGCAAAGACATCGCCGCTCAGTTTTTGGTGGAAGCCGTAACGCTCACAAGCGTTGGCGGTATAGCCGGAATAATTTTCGGGATTGGCGGCGGGTATCTTGTCAAACTGCTTACGGGTTTTCCTGCCGCCGCCCCACTCTGGTCGGTTATTCTAGGATTCGGCGTCAGCACTTCCGTTGGCCTCGCCGCTGGCCTTTGGCCGGCAGTCAGGGCTGCCCGACAGGATCCCATCGAAGCCCTGCGATACGAATAATAGTCAATTAAGCTGAAAAACGAGCTGCGCTCTGTCTTTCAGCTTAATTGAGAATGCTTTCCCAGAGGCTGTTTTACAGAAAATCTTTTGGTTGCTTCAAGCGCGGGTTGTGTTGCTTTTCAGGTTAATTGACTAAATTTGTCCGCAAAATCAAACGCAAAATGATACACTGACTTAGTGTATTTTTTGTTTTCAAGGTGTATCCGGAACTTCCGGCAAAATAATCTCACTGAACCATAGGTAAAGGGATGTCAATGAAGCTGATCAAATGGCGTATTTCAGCTGCCGCAGTATTGTTACTCGCTCTGGGCATGGCCTGTACAAAGCTGCGCAGCCCCGGGCAGGTCAAACAATATACAGGCAGCTTGACTGCCGCGCAGTTGCTGGAAAAAGGCGAATTGGAATTAAAGCGGAGAAAATGGGAAGAAGGCCGTCGCACACTTAAACTGATTGAAGAATATCTCCCCAGCGCCGAAGAGTTTCCACAAGCCAAACTACTTATTGCCGACAGCTATTTTTACGCGAGCAGATACAGTTACCCTGAAGCCGAGGTTGAATACCAGAGCTTTTTAAATTATTTCCCTAGGCATCACCGAAAAGAATATGTCTTGTACCGCATAGCTCTCTGTTGTTACGCGACCGTCGAAAACAGCGAGCGCGACCAGTCAACGACCCATAAGGCAATAGAGGCTTTCAATCGCTTGCTGCAAGAAGCGCCGGGGACAGTTTATGCCACGGACGCGCGGGCGAAGCTCAATCAGTGCTGGAGACGTCTGGCGGAACACGAATTATTGGTAGGCATTTTTTATGTAAATTCGTACCATTTTGCCGCCGCTGAGGCAAGGCTGAAAGGCATGTTGGAAAATTATCCGGAATATTCTGATCGTGAACGCGCCTATTACCATCTGGGCGAAGCCCTCAGACAAAAATATCCAAACCGTGATTTATTTGCGCAGGAGCTTCGTGCTTATCTCGACACTATTGACAAACAAGAAGAAGACGTTTTGACATCCCAGGAAAGAAGACAATGGGAAGCCCTCCGCGACGCGTTTATTAAGGTCGAATTGGACAGATATACAAGTGAGGCCAGGTCGTATTATCAACGTTTGGTTGAAAGCTATCCAAGCAGCATTTGGGCGGGCCGCGCCCGCGACAGGTTGTTAGAGCTTGGTCAAACCAGAATTACCGAAGAGTTGGATGGATAACTGAAAGCCTGAAAAGCCCCGCTGCGAAAACAATATGGCTCAATTACTTGGTGATCTGCATTTTTTGATTTCCGCATCCGATGTGAAGCAGTTGGGTGTCTGCTATGCCGAAGCGGCATTTGTTGGTCGGAGCAATGTCGGCAAGTCCAGTTTATTGAATGCTGTGGCGCAGCAGAAACAGTTGGCCAGGGTTTCAAAGACGCCGGGAAGGACAAGGCTCATCAATGTTTTCCAGACAGGGTCTGACAGATGGATCATAGACCTGCCGGGCTACGGTTTTGCTTCCGGGCCGACGGACGAAAGGGCTTCCTGGCAGGCAATGATTGAAGGGTATTTGACAGGCAGACGCTCTCTGAGACTTGTATTTGTTTTGATTGACGCCGAGGTGGGGCCTACAAAACTGGATTTTCAAATGATTGATTGGCTCAGGTCAATGGATTTGCCTTACAGAGCGGTGGCGACAAAGACCGACCGGGTTAAAATATCAAAGCAGCTTTTTCAAAGAAAAGAAGTCGCGGCCAAACTTGGCCTGTTTCCCAATGACATAGCCTGGGTTTCAAGCGCCAAAGGGACTGGCATAGCTGATTTCCGCCGAGAAATAGCGGCGGTTTTGGAGATCTAATCTTTCCCCCAGGATTCAGTATTTCTGACGCCCAGTTTTTCAGGCTCAAAGCTAAGACTGCCGCCATTTTTAATTTGTCTCTCGTAATCTTTCAGAACCTTGAAACCAACGCCGCTGAGGGCAAGGATTGCTATTAGGTTCAGCCACGCCATAAGACCGACGCCTATATCGCCCATGGCCCACATGAGATCAGCCTCGCGGATGGCGCCGTAGAAAACCATTACCAACAGGCCAAGGCGTATGACGTTAATGAACATCTTGGAAGCGCGGCCTCTTACCAGATAGGCCATATTGGATTCCGCGTAATAGGCATAGGCCATGATCGTAGTAAATGCGAAAAAGAATAGGGCGATGGCCACAAAACCGCTGCCAAAACCCGGAAATATTGTATCAACAGCGGCCTGGGTATATTGAGGGCCATGCTCAACACCCGGCAAATTGTTTTTTAGCAAAGCGCCGCTTCCGCCCGTCACGTTGTACTTATCTGTCAGGAGCAACATCAGACCTGTGGCTGAACAGACGCCCAACGTATCAACATAGACAGAAAATGCCTGAACCAAGCCCTGCTGGGCAGGGTGGGCGACTTCAGCCGCCGCCGCCGCCTGCGGACCAGTTCCCTGTCCGGCTTCATTGCTGTAGATGCCCCTCTTAACGCCCCATGCTATGGCAGAGCCGACTATGCCTCCGAAAAGCCCATCTGCGCCAAACGCCGAAGCAAATATGAGTCGGAGCACCTCTGGTACGCGGCGAATATCAACAATTATGATTATTATAGACATGATGATGTAAGCCAGAGCCATGAATGGCACTACCAATTCGGCTACTCTCCCAATCCGTTTAGCGCCTCCAAAAATAACAAGCGCCATAAGCGCTGTGACCAATATGCCCGAAGTCAGTGTTGACATATTGAAACCTTTGGCGCAAGCGTTAGCGATACTGTTGGATTGGATGCCGGGCATCAAAAGCCCGCAGGAAAATACAGCGACTACGGCAAATATGACAGCAAACCACTTCATACCCAGGCCATGTTCTATGTAGTAAGAAGGACCGCCCCGATATTCGCCCGTC
>JAITCJ010000156.1 GCA_031283145.1 Holophagales bacterium
TTTGGTACTTTCAATACAATCAAAACTGAAATAGATTCAGTCGTATCAGCCACTGCGGAAATCACCATCAAAGCCACCGCTGCGCTTAGCGGTGATAAAGCGCAAATTGATTGTGAATTTTCAAAAGTAATTGAAAACGCCGACTATAATGTCGTTCTGGTTCAAACCGAAGAAAAATCAAAGGTGGCAATGGATTGATGTCACACAAAATGGTTGTCAGGGAACTTAAAACGCTAAAACCTTCCGATAAATCCACAGTTACCTTTAATATCCCCGAATCAGAAAAAGCAGTGGATGAGTATTTATCAGAATTCGAGACCCGCCGCCAGGAAAGAGTCCAAAACTGGAAATGGCCAGCCAGGCAAAACAAAATTGACCGCGACAAGCTAAAAGCCGTTATCTTTGTCCAGGATAAAGAAACAAAGCGGGTTTATAACGCTTTTGTAGCTGACATAGCTGGCGGGGATTCAAAGACGCCTGGTTCCCACGCATTGTAGGTTGCTGCGCTCATTGTCCGATGCCATCATTGTTTTCCGCAAGCGGCTCCGGATATCTTGTCAGCGCCAGTGGAATTACTTCGTCCATTTGGCCGACTAAATGGATTGTCAAGCTGTTTCTGACTTCATCGGGAATATCTTCTAAATGGCGGACATTTTCACGCGGTATCAGAATCACTTTTCTGTCCATGCGATGAGCCGCCAAAAGTTTTTCTTTCAAACCTCCAATAGGCAAAACCATTCCGCGCAATGTAAGCTCGCCTGTCATAGCGACTTCAGATTTGGCCGGAATACCCGTAAGAGCGGACAGCAAGGCCGCGGCCATGGTTATACCCGCGCTGGGGCCATCCTTTGGAATCGCCCCCTCCGGGACATGCAAGTGTATGTCTTTCTTTTCCAGGAAATCCGGCGACAATCCGAATTTTTCAGCCCGCGCGCGGACATAGCTCAATGCTATTTGGGCGCTCTCCTGCATTACTTCGCCAAGTTTGCCTGTCAATTTTAAGTTGCCCTTGCCAGGCAGCACCGTCGCTTCAATGGTCAGCAGGTCTCCGCCGGAGGCCGTCCAAGCCAGGCCATTTACAATACCTGGGATTACGTCGTCCCCCGGAGGCGTCTCCAGGTATTTTTCCGGCCCCAATAACCGCGCCATGCGGTCGGCTGTCACCACCGGATCAAACACTTCGCCCTTCTCAGGCTGCAAGCTATGGCGTGCCAATTTGCGCAGCACTGCGGCTATTTCGCGCTCCAACTGCCTTACGCCGGCTTCTTTTGTGTAAGACTGAATGATTCTGCCAATGGCTCCGCTTTCAAAACAAATATTCATACCGTTCAAACCGTGGCGCTCCAGCGATTTGGGCACAAGGTGACCCTGGGCTATAGCGTTTTTTTCCTGCGGCGTATAGCCTGAAAGCTCGATAATCTCCAGTCTGTCTTCCAGCGCTTCCGGTATATTGTGCCGCACGTTGGCTGTGCAAAGGAAAAGCACTTGGCCAAGGTCAAAACCGACGTCTAAATAGTGGTCCTGGAAAGAGCCATTTTGTTCCGGATCCAAGACTTCCAGCAACGCCGAGGCCGGATCACCCCGCCAGTCTGAAGCCATTTTGTCCAATTCATCCAAAAGCATGAGCGGGTTTTTAACACCGGCTTTTTTTATCAGGCTGATAATGCGGCCGGGCAGGGAACCTATATAAGTCCGGCGATGACCGCGAATTTCAGCTTCATCGCGTATGCCGCCTAAGCTGAAGCGTACAAAGGGTCTATTCATTGCTCTGGCAATACTGCGGGCAAGACTGGTCTTGCCAACCCCGGGTGGACCAACTAAACAAAGTATTGGCCCACGCAGCGCGGGCGGCGCAATATTTTCAGTTTTATTTGTGGCGGCTTCTGTATCTGAATCAGCTTTTTTTTCTTTTTCCTCTTTGCTCGGAGCATTCACTCCCACCGTCGGCTCGGCGGATTCAGATTTTAAAGCGGTTGCCTGAGTATCGCGCAGGCGGCGCATTACGGCCAGATACTCAAGTATGCGCGCCTTTACTTTGTCCAGGCCGGCATGGTCTTCGTTCAGAACTTTTTCCGCCTCGTCCAAATCCAGGCGCTCGTCCGCAAATTTATCCCAGGGCAACGCAAGCAGCCAGTCTATATAAGTTCTGCTGACTGTTGCTTCGGCGCTTTGAGGAGGCATCATTTCCAAGCGGTCCAGCTCTTCCAATGCCTTTGTTTGAGCTTCTTCGTTCATTCCCGCGTCCAGGATTCTCTGGCGCAGTATCCTGAACTCGCCCTTTTCGTCTTTTTTGCCAAGCTCTTCCTGAATCACGCGCATTTTTTCGTTCAGGACAAAATTCTTATGTCCCTCGTCCAAGCGCTGCCGCGTCTTTAATTCAAGGTCTCGGTCAACGTTGAAACGGTCCGAGTCCATTTGAAACAAACTCATCATAGCGTCAAGCCGTGGCTGAACATCCACTTGTTCAAGAACGCGCTGTTTTTCGTGCACATCTACATTTATAAGCCCCGCGACAGCGTCTATGGCTTGGTTCAGCGGCAGGTCTTTTATTTGATCTATTGAAAGCATACGGGCGGCGTCGGGATTGCGCCCGAAAAATTCCGCCGCGGCCTGATAAAAATTATTTTGGGCTTCAAATCTGGAATCGTAATCCCACGCCTCGCAATCCGGTTCATCCAGTATCTCTGCTTCAGCCCGCAAGCCCTCTTCCTCACCCAAAAGCCTAATCAAGCGAATTCTCGCCGCGCCTCGGACACCTATTTTGAAATAGCGGTTTGGCAGCTCAATCAATGATTCCACATATGCCAGACAGCCCACTTGATATAGCTGCTCCTGGGTTGGCTCGTTTACTTTCGGGTCTTTTTGCGTCAGTAAAACAATTTGATCCCCGGCCTTAACCGATCTCTCCAGAGTCAGGGCAGAAGCGCGCCTGCCCACGACAAACGGCACACGCCCACCTGGGAAAAGCACCATTTCGCGGATTGGAAGAATAGGATAGGTAATAATTTTGACGTTATTCAAATAAAAAACTCCAAATACAATGTTACCAAGTTACTGGCAATATAGGCATAATAGAGGCTGTGATATTTGGAGTAAGTCATGACAGTGATACTATCTTCCGCTTTTCTGGCGTTTTTCAAGTTGTTCCCGATATTAAATCCTCCGGCCATGTCGCCGGTTTTTTATGAAATCACTGCCGGCGTCACTGATAGGCAGAGAAACCTCATAGCGTTTGATGTTTCGCGCTACACCTTTTTCTTGTTGGTTTCCCTGCTGCTGATAGGGGGTTGGCTGTTAAAGATACTTGGCGTGTCCATAGACATGATTGGCATCGCCGGCGGAATGCTGCTTTTTCACACAGCCTGGGCTATGCTAAACCGCAACGATCGCTTAACGCACTCACAGAAACAAGAAATTGAGAGCGTACTGGGCAAAGAGTTTTTCCCGCTGACCATGCCGATGACGGCAGGGCCTGGCGCGATTGCCGTTACTTTAGCAATGGTCCCCAGTTCCAGTATTCTTGAGAAGGCTTCGATATTTCATGTTATAGGAACTTGCATTGGCATTGCCATCGCGGCTGCCACTGTATGGGTATTTTACAGGTTCTCCGGGGCCTTTATAAGCCGCCTCGGCGAGAACGGCAAAGCCACAATAGGGCAGATTTCCGCTTTCCTTTTACTGGCTATCGGCATACAGCTTACATGGAAAAGCCTCAGCAACCTAATCAGAACTCTGTAGAGGTAATTGCAAAACCCCGTTTCTGTCTGCGCCCGTAATGATGCCGTCCGCTCCAGTGTCGCGTCCGGCTTCATTCTGACACAGCCTATCAACTCCGTTGAAGTTGCAAAACTGGCGTTTTGCAACTGGCTCTGTAATATTCTATTAAAATGCGTTAAACTGGCGCTTTGCGTTTTCCGGTGCCCATAGCTCAGCCGGATAGAGCGACGGCCTTCTAAGCCGTAGGTCGCAGGTTCGAGTCCTGCTGGGCACACCAGAAAAAAGCCAGAAAAATCAATGATGTTTGCAAGATTTTCGGGGTGGTTCGGAGTGGTCGCAAAATGCTCAGAATGGTCGCGTAAGTGTTGAAAATTTTCTGAAACTTTCAAAAACAGTCCCTCGTTAGTCCCCTGTTATATCATATTTAGTTATTGTTGCAATAAATAATCGCATCGGCAGATGTTCCTAAAAAACTCTGCTGTGGTTTTCCTCAGGCACCCCTCCACCGATCTCATCACCGACTCCAGGGTCAGGTGGAGGCGGTTCCGTACGGCGTGGCGCTTGAGCCACTGCCAGAGCCGCTCCAC
>JAITCJ010000184.1 GCA_031283145.1 Holophagales bacterium
TTGTGCTGGGGGGCGGATTGAATCGACTCATTTTCTTCCGCGATTTTTTCGGCATTTTTTTTGGCGCTCCAATTTACGTCGCGCGCGAACTCGACTTTTGCCTGACCGGGCATGGGGAAGCGGAAGATCATGCTTGTTTGGAACCAATCCCTGCCAATCCCTGCGGCAACAGCGGAATCCTGATTGGACATGTACCTCTTTAGCTCAACACCAAATTTTTTACCAACGTACCCAATACCAAGCGAAAAAGAAGCGGCCGTCTGCCTATCACTAAGAACATTTTGGAACATTTGATCTTTTATGTCAAAGCGATGTGCTCCGATGCCAGCCATAGTGAAAAACCCGGTCCCGATGGGTCGTTCATAAGAAGTGTAGTAGATGAAATCCACCGCCGCACCGACACGGCTGATGTCAATTCCGTAGCCCATGTCGCCGTATATCGTCCACTCTTTGCCATTGGTGGTTTCCAGGGCGGAGCGGATCGCCAGATTCCGGTACGATTGGGCCTCATGGAAAGTGGCAAGGGAATAAGAGAAAGGAATAATTCCCACGCCTCCAACACGCAGACCAACGCAGTGCCGCCAAGTCGTATCTTCGGTAAGCGCTGGCATTGTCGTAAATACAAGCAAGGCAATGCAAGCGTATCGTATCCTCATGCTGCCCCCTTTGTGGAAATTGTATAGCCAAGCAACCTGAAAAACAAATTACACCCTGTTTTTCAGGTTTATTGGCTATATCATTAAAAACAGGGCGTAAACGGGTTTCAATCTCGGTCAGCCTCCCGGAAAGGTTAATGATGACAGTCATCCGCCGGATTTTTGTTGAAAAAAAGCCTGAATTTGCGGCAGACGCCAGTCATTTGCTGCATGACCTCAAAAACATCCTAGGCATCTCGCCCTTAGAGCAGGCGCGTATTATTGTTCGATATGACGTAGAGGGCCTGCCAGACGCCGACTACCGGGCGGCCCTATGGACGGTCTTTGCCGAGCCGCCCTTAGACATGATTTACGAAGAAGAGTTTTCTGTCGGACCGCTGGAATTCCTGCTGGCGGTTGAATATCTTCCGGGTCAATATGATCAGCGCGCCGACAGTGCCGCCCAATGCCTCAAGCTGATTTCTCCCGCTGTCAGCCCGACTGTGGTCTGCTCAAAAGTATTTGTTCTTAAAGGGGCATTGACGCCAGAGCATATTGATAAAATAAAAAAATACCTGATCAACCCTGTTGACAGCCGCGAAGCTACCCTGGCAAAGCCATCCACGTTGAATCCCACACTGCCGAAACCAGGCGCGGTTCCGGTAATAACGGGCTTTACAAGCGCGGATGACGTCGGTCTTCAAGCGATTCAATCTGCGCACGGCATGGCTATGACTTTGGCTGATCTGCGCCACACCCAAGCTCATTTCAGAGACACAGAAAAACGTGATCCCACAGAAACAGAGCTAAAGATGCTTGATACCTACTGGTCAGATCACTGCCGCCACACAACTTTTTTGACAGAGCTGACAGAAATAAACATTAAAGATGGGCCACTGACAGCGCCGATTCACAAGGCGCTGGAACAATATCGTCAGGCCCGCGCCCATGTCTTTGGAGATTCTGTAAAAGAAAAACCAGAGTGTCTCATGGATATGGCTCTGTTGCCCGCCAGATATTTCAGGTCTGCCGGAAAGCTGGACGACCAGGAGGTCAGTTCTGAAATCAACGCTTGCTCATTGATAGTGGATGTTGACAACACCGCGGCTCCGGGCGGAAGCGAACCATGGCTGCTGATGTTTAAAAATGAAACACACAACCATCCGACTGAGATCGAGCCATTCGGCGGCGCCGCCACTTGCCTGGGGGGAGCCATCCGCGACCCGTTATCCGGCAGAGCCTATGTGTATCAGTCCATGCGCGTAACAGGCTCCGGCGACCCAAGAGTACCTGTAGAACAAACTCTGCCTGGTAAATTACCCCAGCGCAAAATCACGCAGGAAGCGGCCCGCGGATTTTCAGCTTACGGGAATCAGATTGGCTTGACCACCGGTCAAGTCACGGAAATATATGATGACGGCTATATCGCAAAGCGTATGGAAATCGGCGCTGTGGTTGGCGCCGCGCCAATGGTTCAGGTCCGGCGCGAAGAACCTGTTCCGGGCGACCTGGTAATTCTTGTCGGAGGGCGCACAGGCAGGGACGGCATAGGCGGCGCTACAGGCTCCAGTAAGAGCCACACGGAAACCAGTATTAAACAATGTGGCGCGGAAGTTCAAAAGGGCGACCCGCCAATGGAGCGCAAACTACAGCGGCTTTTCCGCAAAACAGAATTCGCGCGCTTAGTAAAAAAGTGCAATGACTTTGGAGCGGGCGGGGTTTCCGTTGCCATCTGCGAATTGGCCGATGGCCTTAGAATAAACCTGGACGTAATCCCAAAAAAATATGAGGGTCTTAACGGTACCGAGCTTGCCATAGCGGAGAGTCAGGAGCGCATGGCCGTTGTAATTGCGCCAAACAACCTGCCCACGTTCTTGTCGTGCGTTGACCAGGAAAATTTAGAGGCGACTGTTGTAGCGGAAGTGACAGAAGCCAAGCGCCTCGTGATGACATGGCGCGACACCACCATTGTTGATCTCAGCCGCGAGTTTTTAGACACAAACGGAGCGCCCTCATTCTCAAAGGCCGAAATAACCGCACCGGACCCGTTGAAAAGTCCGTTCAGTCAGTTGAGTCCAAAAGAGAGTACAGATTTAAAAACCGCCTGGCTATCGCGTTTGGCGGAGCTGAATACCTGCTCCCAGCGAGGCTTGGTTGAACGATTTGACTCAACCATCGGTGCGGCCAGTCTGACGGTTCCATTTGGCGGCAAAAGGCGGCGGACGCCGACGGAGAGCATGGCCGCCAAGTTTCCTGTGATGTGCGGCGAAACTCACGCAGCTTCCGCCATGAGCCATGCTTTTTTTCCCGCCTTGAGCCGCTGGTCTCCCTTTCACGGCGCAGTCTGGGCGCACGTCGCGGCGGCGGCAAAACTTGTAGCGACAGGCGCTGACCATAGAAAGCTGCGCTTTACGCTTCAAGAGTATTTCTGCAAGCCCCAAGGTGAGCCTGAGCGGTGGGGCCTGCCGACGGCGGCGCTGCTGGGCGCGTTTTACGCGCAAATGAAAATGGAAACACCTGCTATTGGCGGTAAAGACAGCATGTCCGGCTCTTTCAAAGACCTGGATGTACCGCCAACTCTGGTGGCCTTTGCCGTTGGCGTTGTCAAAGCGGACGAAATAGCGACGCCTGAATTTAAAAAACCAGGCAACAGCTTGGTTTTAATTGATCTTCCGCGCGATTCCGAGGATTTACCAGACTGGGTTTCACTGCGCAGTATCTATTCGCGCATTGCCGACTTGGTCCGCGGACAAAAGGTGTGCGCAATACATACAGTCGGCATGGACGGACTGGCGTCCGCGCTGTCTAAAATGGCTTTCGGCAATGCCATTGGCATAGATTTGACCGGACATGACGCTGAATTTTGGCTTGCCCCGCGTCCGGGTTCATTCGTGCTGGAAACAGAGCCGGTTTCAGACTTGCGTCTGCCAGATGTAATTCTGGGCAAAACCATCACTGATCCGGTAATCAAAGTGAACGGACACGAAATAAGCCTGGCTGAGGCTGAAAGGGCATGGGAAGACACACTGGAGCCGATCTTCCCGACAACCAACGGCCAACAGCCGGACCCGATCCCCCCCTTTGCCCCATTCAGAGCGCCCGCATCAAAAGCTTCGTCGCTCAGAGCGGCGTTGCCCCGTGTTCTGTTGACCGTTTTTCCTGGCACCAACTGCGAGTACGACACGGCGGCGGCTTTTGAGAAAGCAGGCGCCACCGTTGAAACGCTGGTGTTCAGAAACCTGACACAAAAGGCCATAGATGAAAGTCTGGAAGCAATGGCAAAAGCCATTTCCAAAGCCAACATTGTCGTGATTCCGGGCGGTTTTAGCGCAGGCGACGAACCGGAAGGCTCAGGCAAATTTATAGCCGCCGCCTATCGCGCCCCAAGTGTTCGGAACGCGATTCATGAATTGCTCCACGCGCGGGATGGCTTGATGATCGGAATATGCAACGGATTTCAGGCCCTTATCAAACTTGGCTTGGTGCCGTACGGCGAAATAAAAGAACAGCGGTCTTATGACCCCACGCTTACATTCAACTCACTGCGCTATACAAGCCGTATGGCCTGGACGCGTGTGGTTTCAAACGCAAGCCCCTGGTTGAGTAATGTAGAACCTGGAGATATCCACACAGTTGCCATTGCCCACGGAGAGGGCCGGATTGTCGGGCCGGATAACGCACTGCGCGAGTTGCTGGCAAAAGGTCAGGTAGCAACACAGTACGTTGACGACAGCGGACAACCGAGCATGGATTTGGATTACAACCCCAATGGAAGCGCCTTAGCCATTGAGGGTCTGTTCAGCCCGGACGGCAGGGTATTCGGCAAGATGGCCCACGCTGAACGCTATAGTCCCCACGTCTGGCAAAACGCGCCCGGGAATAAAGACATGGGGATATTTAAGTCGGGGGTTGAGTATTTTACAGCCAATTAACATGAAAAACAGACTGCGCTCTGTTTTTCATGTTAATTGAAAATGCTTTCCAGAGACTGTTTTACAGAAAATCTTTTAGGTTTTGTCGACATTTAAGCCAAGAAGTGTTATAAAGCATGGTAGGAGGTTTGCCATGCAGAAAAGACACGCGCTG
>JAITCJ010000187.1 GCA_031283145.1 Holophagales bacterium
CTTCTGTGTACAGTTTTGGACACATAGCCCTGGTTGGCGGCGGATGGCTTTGGTACGGGGGTCACAATCCTATAGAGCCGCTATATTGGGGAGTGCCGACACTTATAGGCCCGGGCAGTGAAAATTTTGAGGACTTGGTTCAACCGCTGTTGGAAGCTGAATGTCTGCAAGTTGTTACAACGCCGAATATTACCGATAATATCCTGCGAATGCTCTCTCAGATTGACCCAAACGCTCAAAAGCAAATCCCGATTCAGATACCGGAGCGCCTTAGCGGATGTTTGCAGAGGACCTGGGATTTTCTTACACCTTACCTGCCCGACCCAAAACAAACAGCCCCCTGATAGTTTTATAGCCAGTCAACTTTAAAATCATCCTATTTATCAAAGTGGGAGGCACTTCGTTTCAAGGCTACGCCTTCGTTACGTGAGCCGCCGACAGACGGTGAACGGAACGGTGACACAGACGAAAGGCACAGGGCAACGTGCCGTTTTAAAGTTGTTTCACTATATAATCAAGGAGCTGTTTATCGCCTTGCTGTTATTGTCTGAATCTTATCTTACAGGGTTATTAACCACTATTCGCTCATCGGCGGGAACAACAAATTTGATTGGATTTGTGGTGGGTATTGTTATTACTGTACTGCCTGTTCCGGCAGCAACGGCTGTTCCCAGCGCCGCGCCGATGGCCGCGCCGCCTAGGGCATGGTCAGCCTGATTCTTTTTATTTGAAAGAATGCCCACCAAGGCGCCCAGAGCCGCTGTAGTGCCAATGACTTTGGCGTTTCTGCCGCCCTTGGCGTCGCCGGTAACTAAATATATGCCGCCATCAATGCTTGAGCCGCCAACTTCCGTTAGTTTGATACCCAGAGCGCCTTCTCCATTTGCCAGCCGCCCAGTTGGCGTACTTTGACTTACAATGCCGGTAACGCGGGTTCCGGCTTTCCAAAGCACCGTGTTGTTGATGGCTACATCCTGGGTTAATTGACCATCCCAGGAAGCGCCGGCTTGAGCATTTTCAGTGCTGATAGCTCTGGAAAGCGACACTACAAGTTCAGTACCCCTAGGGACGTTTGTCACCGTTGGTCTGCGCCTTTCGTCGCGCCCTTCGCCGCGTCCATCACGCCCTTCGCCGCGCCCTTCACCACGGCGGGAATTTTCTGTCTTGGGTGCGGTTGCCTCCTTGGCTTCTTTGGCGGCTTTTTCAGCTTGTTCAGCTTTTTGCCTGGCCGCCTGAATTTGCTTTTCCAAAGATGCCTGGTGTTCCTCTTTTACCTGTTGAGCCACAGCGTCGGCAGCTTGTTTGTCTTTGAGATCATCAAGCTCCTGCTGTAATTTATCCACTCGTTCCTGTTCTAATTTAGAGGCTTCATACTTAGCTATGATTTCCTCTTCTGATTGTCTTTTCTCACATCCCAACGTGAGAGCCAGGGGCAGCAACCCCAGTGTGAGCGCGATAGCGCTGATGCGATAATTCATAGAACCTCCTAAAAAAAGTTCGGTGTCATTGTACCACAAAAAAAGAAAACCTCCCAATATCGCATCGAGAGGTTTGAAGTTGAGCGCAGACGATCAATAACCACTAAAGCCGCGAGCATTGTTATTTAAACAATCCCGGCTGCCTTATTTACCTGTGGTCTTAATCCGGGCTACTTCTTTTCTTCGGCCTTTACTTCAGTGCCTTCAGTCTTTACTTCAGCGCCTTCAGTCGCCGGTGCTGCCTCAGTACCTTCAGCCGGTGTTGCCTCAGGCTTGACTTCTTCGGCTGGAGCGGGTTCCGCTTTCTTTTCGCAACCGACAGCTAGTGTCAGGGGCAGAAGTGCCAAAGCAAGAGCGCAAATTTTTAATTTCATTGGATCCTCCCAAAAAAAAATCCTCTATCATGTTATCTAATTTTTTGAGGAAAACAATTAATTTTTTTTACAAAATTTTTGGTACAACAAAACAGCCGCGATCCTGTTCGGGAGCGTTCGCCAGGGCCTCGGATTGCGTCAATCCAGGCACAGCGACGTCTTCTCTGCGCCGCAAGCGTGGCTCAACAGTGTGCATAACAGGTTCCGAGCCGCCCAAATCCAATTCGTCCAATCGTTTGGCGAATGACAGTAATTGTTCCATGTCTTTGCGAAGCGGCTCAATTTCAGATTCTTCGAGACTCAGTGCCGCGAGCCTCGCGCAGTGCAGGACATCTTCTCTTGTAACTAACATACGAAACCTTTCATAGTTTGAGATCAGCGTCAGCGTTTTCGGTCCAAGGGGCGGCGCTCGCGGACAGGATGGCTCCGGCGGAGGCGATCATAGCTCCATTATCAGTGCAAAGGCGCGGTTCGGGTATAGAAACCGTAATTCCCAGCTTTTTCCCGAGCCTTGCCGCTCCGGCGCGCAATTCAGAATTACACGCCACGCCGCCCGATACCACAAGGCTTGCCGCGCTGTGAATGCCCACAAAGTCAGGGATAGGTTTAAGCAGCCAGGCCGTGATAGTTTCATTGACTGTTTTGCACAGCGCTCCCACGCTTTCATCGGCTTTGGAAAGGGCAGGATTACTTTCAACACGCTGCTTTACGGCAGTTTTCAGCCCTGAAAAACTCCACGAGGGCGTTCCATCCTTGAATTTTGGCGGCGTAAAAGGCGGCGCTAATTCTACCGCCGATTTAGCGCGCTCATCCACGGCAGGTCCGCCAGGGTAGCCCAAATTCAATATTCTGGCGGTTTTATCAAACGCTTCGCCAGCCGCGTCGTCCCTGGTTTTCATCAGAAGCCGCAGATTAACCCAGCTTTCAGCCAGGTATAAATGAGTGTGACCGCCGGATACCAGGAGCGCCAGAGCCGGAAAGGGAAGGTTTGGTTCAGCGAATCTTGCCGCGTTCAGGTGTCCCAACAAGTGATTGACGCCGATAAAGGGTACTTTTGAATACCAGGCCATTGCTTTAGCGGCGCTGAAAGTTGTCAGCAGGCAACCTATGAGACCTGGACCTCGCGTAACGGCTATGCGTTCCAAATCAGCCGCCTTTACGTTGGCTTGGGTCAGGGCGCTTTGTATGACAGAGCGGAGTTGAATCAGGTGTTCCCTCGCGGCCAGTTCAGGCACCACGCCGCCGTACGGCGCGTGCAGATGGTCCTGGGTCTTGCGTATGAGCGAAATAATTTGCGGACCCCTGGCGGATTCTTCCACCACCGCGGCGGAACAGTCATCGCAACTGGATTCCAGACCTAGAACCAACATGGCGTTAAAACTCCGGGAAACGCGCGGCCAAGCAATTTAGCCTACGACAAATATGGCCGCAAAAACTTTCCGGTCATACTGTTTTTGTTAGCGGCGACCTTTTCCGGCGTCCCCTGAGCTATCATCCGACCGCCGGCATCGCCGCCCTCCGGCCCCAAATCAATGATCCAGTCGCAAGTTTTAATGACGTCCAGATTGTGTTCAATTACTATGACCGTGTTGCCCTGCTCTACAAGGCGGGTTATCACTTCCAGTAGCTTTTGTATATCTTTGAGGTGCAGGCCGGTGGTTGGTTCATCCAGTATATAGATAGTCCTGCCCGTAGCGCGCTTTGATAGTTCCTTTGCCAGTTTGACGCGCTGGGCCTCGCCTCCTGAGAGTGTGGTAGCCGCTTGCCCGAGCCGGATGTAGCCAAGCCCAACTTCCTGAAGGGTCCGCAATTTATTGGCTATGGGCGGAATTGGGCCGAACAGCGCGAGAGCCTCTTCAACCGTCATGGACAACACATCTGAAATAGATTTCCCCTTGTAGTGAATTTCCAGCGTCTCTCGGTTGTAGCGCTTGCCCTTGCACTGCTCGCATGTGACATAGACGTCCGGCAGAAAGTGCATTTCGATTCTGATAACGCCGTCGCCCTCGCATTTTTCACAGCGCCCGCCCCTCACGTTAAAGCTGTATCGCCCAGGCGTATAGCCTCTGGCCTTGCTCTCAGGCAGTTGACTGAAGAGGTCTCGCAAGTGTGTAAAAAGCCCTGTGTATGTCGCCGGATTTGACCTTGGCGTACGTCCAATCGGAGCCTGGTCAATATCAATAACCTTGTCAATCTCTTCCAGCCCCTTTATTTTCTTGTGTTTCCCCACAACATGCTTGCCCTGATGAAGTTGATTCGCCAGCGCTCTGTACAAAATACCGTTGACAAGAGAGGACTTGCCTGAGCCTGAAACGCCCGTCACGCATGTAAAAATTCCTATAGGGAAGTCAACGTCAATGTTCTTTAAATTATTTTCCGTCGCGCCTATCACAGAAATACTGCCACGGCTGGGCTTCAGGCGCATCTTGGGAACGGCTATTTCATCCTTGCCAGCCAAAAACTCGCCTGTAACCGAGCCTTGAGCCGCCGCGACCTGATCCGGCGTCCCCTGCGCGACTACATAGCCGCCGTGTTCGCCGGCGCCAGGGCCTAAGTCAATCAAGTGGTCGGCCTCGCGGATTGTCTCCAAGTCGTGTTCAACAACTAAAACAGTGTTGCCAAGGTCTCGCATTTCTTTTAGAGTGTCCAGCAAGCGATGGTTGTCCCGCTGGTGCAAGCCAATGGAAGGCTCGTCCAGCACATACAGTACACCCTGGAGCTTTGAGCCGATTTGGGTAGCGAGCCTGATCCGCTGACCCTCGCCGCCTGAGAGAGTAGCCGCGGAACGGTTCAACGTGAGATAGCCAAGTCCAACGTCGTCTAAAAAGCCAAGCCGTTCATGAATTTCTTTCAGCACCTTTTCCGCGACAACGGCGTCTTTCCCTTCAAGAGAGAGTTCATTGAACCAGACCTTCGCTTCGCGGACGCTATTGGAAACCACCTCGGCGATATTCCTGCCGCCAACTGTAACAGCCAGCACCTCCGGTTTAAGGCGCTGTCCGCCGCAGGCTTCGCAGGGAATAACCCGCATGAACTGTTCCAGTTCGGCGCGCGCGTCCTCGCTGGCCGTCTCATTGTAGCGGCGCTCCAGGTTGCCGATTATGCCCTCAAAGCTGTGCGTAAATTCATGGCGTCGGTTTTTGCTTTCGTAAATGAAGCGCATTGCTCGTTTATTACCATGGAGCATGGTTTGACGCACGTTTTCTGGCAATTTGACCCAAGGCGCGTCCAGGCTGAAGCGGAGCGATTTCGCCAGTTGCTCCATCATTTGAGACCGCCAGCCATCATCGCCAATGCTCTTCCAGCCGGAAGCCTGAATCGCGCCTTCGGCGATTGACAACTCAGGGTTGGGAACTATCAGTTCCTCGGCAAACTGACGTTTAAAGCCCAGCCCATCACACTCCGAACAAGCGCCAAAGGGGCTGTTGAAACTGAAAGAGCGCGGCTCAAGGTCAGGCAGACCCAGCCCGAAGCGGCCGCAGTTTTCATGGTTGCACGTCAGTTTAGCGGACAACAGCCGCTCATCTCCGTCAATGTCAACCAATACTGAACCCTCAGCCAGACCGCAAGCTATTTCCAGGCTGTCCGCTAATCTGGAGCCAAGCGACGATGTAACCTTGAGCCTGTCAACCACCACGGCGATAGTGTGTTTTTTTTGCTTGTCCAAATCAGGAATGCCATCGGTTAAATCCAACAGCTTGCCATTTAAGCGCGCACGGATATAGCCCCGCTTGAGCATATCCTGAAGCAGTTTTTTGTACTCGCCCTTGCGGGAGCGGACTATGGGGGCAAGAATTTGCACTTTGGTCCCATCGTTGCAGGCCAAAATTTGATCGGCCATTTCCTGAATGGTCTGGCTGGAAATAGGCTTGCCGCAGGCCATACAGTGCGGCTTACCTGTTCTCGCGTAGAGCAGGCGCAAGTAATCATAAATTTCTGTAACAGTAGCAACGGTTGAGCGCGGATTGCGGCTCGTGGTTTTCTGCTCAATTGAAATTGCCGGAGAAAGCCCCTCGATACTGTCAACATCCGGCTTTTCCATTTGGTCTAAAAACTGTCTGGCATAAGCAGAAAGGCTTTCCACATAGCGCCGCTGCCCTTCAGCGTACAGCGTGTCAAACGCCAAGCTCGACTTGCCCGACCCCGACAGTCCGGTAATAACGACCAGCTTGTTGCGTGGAATTACCAGGTCAATATTTTTAAGATTGTGTTCCCGCGCGCCTTTGATAGTGATGCAGTCCATGTGTGTAGTTCTTTCGCTAATAGCGAGGCACATTCGTCTGAATGCGCCTTGCTATTACAAGTTATTTGACTATAGCATTGGTAAACACTGAATCTTTACTTTGAAAAAGTCAATAAACTTAGCGCTGATTTGTCTGCGTACAACCGGTTGAACATTTAATTCTTTTATTGACACAATTTACGCTCAATGCTGGTTCGCGCTTACAAGTACAAATATTACAATTACAGACGTATCAGCATGATTTCGCAATTACCTTTTTTGCTTGGCCTCAGCCTGTGTCCATGTTTTGAGTATCCAATCGTTCTGACACTCCTTTTTCTCGTCAAATCTGGCTTCACACGCGCTTAATATGGCTGTCCAGTCAGATGCTCTCTCGGCTTGTCTCAAAAACTTGATAAAGACAACTTCCGGTATTATGTTTTCCTGCATATAGTACATGGGGGGGCGCCAGAAAGTTGTATACTTGAAATATCCATACCAGTCAACAGAATTTCTTGATAAGTTAAGGTCTTCCCACTTGCTGAGATCCAGCAAAGGCTCTATGTACCACTGATCAATGGGTTCATCTTTGAGCATATTTAGTATGTCAAAAACAATGGCGGAGCTAAGACGAATCCAATTGTCTTTATTCACCATTTTAGAATACGCTTCAAGAGAAATAGGTCTGCGGGTTATGGCAGAATATTTGAAAATGTTTTTTTCCAGATATTCGCTTGGAAGATACTTTTCAGCTTCCAGGCAGTACATGTTCATCACTTCATGATTGTCTGGATTCTGCGCGATAAATTTTTCAAGTGTATTGAGATATTTACATTCTTCTCTATTTATTAAATCAATTAACACTTTGATTTCTTTTGAATTGACATCTATATTTTCAAGTTCATCAAAAGTTATCGTTCCAGTCTCGACAAAAACATTCGCGTTTTTAAGCACCCATGAACCATGAGTTAAACTCATGTCCTGTGTTGCTTTAAAATTTACTTTATTTTGCGGCAAATACGTAACTATACTATCCAAAAGCGGCTCAGGGAAATTATGTGATAAAAGTATAGAGTTAAAATATTTTTTATTGTTTTTTTCAAATGAAAGTTTGAATATTTCATCAATTTGTTTTCGATTTGTCATATCCAGGATATCCCTATTAAGGGCATTATCAGGTATGTTTTTGCCTTCAAAAAGTTTATTAAAATATCCCGTGAGCTTTGACCATTTAGGACCTAATTTTGGTCTTATTTTTATTAAGTAATCAGCAAATTCGGCATATCGTTTGTATTCAATAAGTTTATCCCCCTTT
>JAITCJ010000164.1 GCA_031283145.1 Holophagales bacterium
TATGACGGCCCCGGGCGAGAGCCGCCCATGGTAATGCCCAAATTTTTAAAAATCATTTCGCCTGGCGGAATCAAGCCTGGCGAAGCTGAATGCGCTGTCAATCCACCATCGCGTTCAGCCCGTTTGCGTTTGGCACAACGTGTGCCTTGTAGTATTTGAGGTTGTATTATGGCAATAAGCCGACACAATTTACGCCGCAGTTTTATTGCGTCCGACAGGCAAGTCGAGGGTGAGGGTATCCTCAGAATAGTCCTTCTTTCCATTGCTATCGCAATGCCTCTTGTAACACTTGCTTACCTGAAAATTCATGATATGCGCCTCGGGTATGAAATGAGGGAAATTCAGGATCGCATTCGCAGAGAGGAAGAGCTGACCAGAACATTGGAGCTGGAGCGAAGCCGTTTGTCCAGGCCTGAAATATTACAACAATGGGCTAACGATGCCGGATTTATTCCGGTTAAAACTACAAATCTGGTCAGGCACCAATTTACGCCGGAAGATCAGCGCGTAGCAAAACTCAGACCTGTTTTTTCCAACTGAGAATATGTGACACTGTACACTATTAACAGCCTTTCTATTTTCAGGGGGCAGCTATTTTTTGACTATGAAGACTAGAGGTTTTTTGCATGTCGCCGATCTTTGGTCAAACGCAGAACCAGCCCAAGCGTCTTTTGGGCAGACCAGAGGCGCAGGATTTGGCTGCCACGAGGCTCCCATGGATATTTGTCGCCGTTTTGTTCTGGGCTGTTCTTATTTGTGCGCGTCTGGTCTGGATTCAAGTGTACCAGCACCAATCATATCAAGAAAGGGCCATGCGCCAGCATACGGTAAAAATAACCATTGACCCGATAAGAGGAGAGATAAGGGATCGCAATGATGAAGTACTCGCCACATCATTGCCTTCAGAAAACCTTTATGTGGTGCCGTCGGCTTTCTATCCGAACCATTCGCGCAGAAAGGATGAAAATGGGAAAATGGTTGACTACTGGGGCGAACCGGATATGGAATTAGCCAAGATCATTGCTGGTCGCGTAGCTAAGATTTTAGAACGGCCTGAACGCTATGTTTTAGATCGCTTTCTTAGAAAGGGCCATTGGGTTTCTGTTGAAAAACAACTAAGTCCAATTAAGGTTGCCGCCCTTAAAGAGGTCAACAAAGAAATTCTTCAGGAAATCAATAAGGACACTTCCAAAAAGTCCGCAAAAAACGAAAAAAGTGAAGATACCCGTAAAACTCCGCGCAGAGATTCCGCCCTGGTTTTTGCTTCAGAATATCGTCGTCATTACCCTCGCAATACTTTGGCCTGTCAGGCGCTTGGGTTTGTAAATGACAAAGGTGAAGGACAACTGGGCGTTGAAAAAGCGTATGACAAAATGCTGGCCGGTCAGCAAGGTACTTTGGTTGCCCCTAAAGATGGTCTTAACAAGCACTTGATCCTCAAAGATAGCTATCTTGATATTCCGATAAACGGGTCCAAGCTGCAACTCACCATAGACGCCACTATACAACACATTGTCGAAGATGTGCTGCAAGAAACAGTTGTCCGCCACCATCCCCAAACGGCCCATTGTGTGGTGGTTGACCCAAATACCGGTGAAATTCTTGCAATGGCCGGAACACCCTTTTTTGATCCGAATATCTCTTATCCTCGCAAATTCCGCGGTCGGTCTGAAAGCGATATGTCATTTGCGGAAAAAGAAGAACTTCGCGCCTGGCTCAAAACCCAGCAAGAGGCTCGTAAGGTGCATCCACTGGAAGACAGCTATGAGCCAGGCTCTACCATGAAGATATTCACAGCCGCCATAGCTTTGGAGGAGCGAAGCGTCCTCTTGGGCGAACACATAGATTGTATGGGAGGTTCCTGGCAATACAACCCCACTGTTCCCCCGATTACAGATTCGCACCAATATAAAACATTGACTTTTGAGCAGGTTCTTTGGCAATCCAGCAATATTGGCGCGGCAAAGATCGGTATCCGTCTGAAGCCCGCCGTACACTACAAATATCTTAAAGAGTTTGGTTTTGGGGAGCCAACGGGTCTTAGCTTTGCCGGTGAGACAGCCGGTCGTCTTCCGGCCCCCGCCGCGTGGTCCACGCCAACCCAGTACACATTGAGTTATGGCTATGGCCTGATGGCTTCGCCACTGCAGGTACTAATGGCCGGCTGCGCTGTTGCCAACGGCGGTAATTTGATGAAGCCGTATATCATCAAGGCTGTTTATAACGACAAGGGTACTTTGCTTAAAGAAATCAAACCGGAAGTCAGGTCTCATGTAATAAGCGAAGAAACGTCAACAATGATGAGAGATGTTTTGAAAGGCGTAATTACTGATGGAACAGCCTCTAAGGCGAAACTTGATAAAGCCGAGGCTTTTGGGAAAACGGGAACAAGCCGGAAGATCATCAACGGGAAATATGACGTGAAACGTCACTTCGCTTCATTTTTAGGTTTTTTCCCGGCAGACAAGCCAAAATACGGAATTTTGTTCATGCTTGATGATCCCATTGGCGATGTCACTGGCGGCGATGTGGCGGCTCCGGCCTTTAAGAAAATCGGCGACGCGATTCATCGCTATAACTCATCCGCTCCGCAGCCTACCCAGGCTGAAGACTTAAAACTCACATTGCAGGATTGGCCTGTTGATGAAGAGGATGACCACGTCCAGTCCGGTCGTACGCCGGATGTAAAGGGTTTGAGCTTAAGGAGCGCCATCCGGCGCGTTGTTCTGGCAGGAGGCAGCGTTAGGGTCAAAGGCGCGCCACCTCCGACTTTCGAGCCTTACAAGGTTGCGGGTCAGTCGCCCGAACCCGGCAAGTCCCTGCCTGATGATCAAATTGTTACCATTCAGTTGAGGTCTCCGTGAAGTTTCACAGATTAATTCAAGGATTAAGCCTAACGGATGTTCTGGGAAATCAAGAGGCGGAAATAGAGGATATAGATTGTGACAGCCGCAATATAAAAACGGGCTGGCTTTTTATTGCTCTTAAAGGCACGGCGGCAGATGGTCATGATTATGTCCGGCAAGCTTTAGCCAGCGGCGCGGCGGCGGTTATTTCCGAAAAAGACATGTCAGATGCTTGTTTGGGTGCTTCTGTTGTTTCCGCTGTGTTCAGCGCCAATTCGAGGGAAACAATGGCTCTTTTGGCGCAACGGTTCCATGGCGATCCGGATCAGCGTATGCCATTGATAGCTGTTACCGGGACAAACGGTAAAACCACAACTACCATGTTGATTCGCCAGTTGCTGATGGCTTCAGGTGTGGGATGTGGCCTCATCGGCACCGTAGTGAATGCTGCCGGTTCCCTCGAAACAGAGGCTGTACGCACTTCGCCTGAAAGCCCGACATTTTATCGCTGGATAAAGAGGAGCTTGGACGCTGGAGATGCGGCATTGGCCGTTGAAGTCAGCAGTCACGCGATGGATTTGGCCAGGGTGTATGGGGCCAGATTCAAAGTAGGCTTATTTACAAATCTGACTCAGGATCATCTTGATTTTCATGAGTCCATGGAAGCGTATTTCAAAGCAAAGTCTAAACTTTTTGCCCAATGCGACTGCGGCTTAGTAAATGCTGAAGATGATTATGGACGCCGTCTGTTGAGTGTAAATACGAATTTGATTCCATACGGGTTGGATTCGGGCGAGTATCGCACGGAAAAACTTGTGTTGCGTCATAACGGCACGTCATTTAATTTTGTGACGCCAAAAAAAAGTTTGCGGGTGGATAGCCCGCTGCTTGGAAAATTCAATGCGTATTACCTGCTTGCGGCTTTATCCGCGCTGGATGCGGCCGGGTTTGATTTGAAGAAGCTGCTCCCCAATATTGGCGCTTTGAAAGGTGCTCCTGGGCGTCTGGAACGCATTGATTTAGGACAGCCATTCGGAGTCATGGTTGACTATGCGCACACGCCTGACGCGTTAGAAAAAATGTTGAGCGCAGGGAAAGATCTATTGAATCAAGGCGGACGACTTCATGTTTTATTCGGATGCGGCGGCGACAGAGACCGCGCAAAGCGGCCAATCATGGCGTCCGCTGTTGTGGCCGGAGGCGCGGACGTAATTTGGCATACATCAGACAACACTAGGACCGAAGACCCTGAGCAAATGTTGAACGACGCGGCCCCCGGCATCCCTGAGCAAATCCGCGCCAATTCCGCTCGGTATCACCGCATTTCTGACCGCGCGCTGGCCGTGCAAGCCGCTATAAGAGACTGTCGCGCCGGCGATTTACTGTTGTTAGCTGGTAAAGGGCATGAGCCATATCAGGAAGTTATGGGCGTTAAGTATCCCTATAGTGACCGCGCCGCCGTGGAAGCAGCGCTGAGAGGTGAAGAAATTCCAAGACCATGGACGTCTGGCGCGGCTGGTTCTGGGGCTGTCCATGCCGTCTGAACGCTGTAAAACCCAAATTTTGGATGGAACTGACGCTTTGGCTGTACAAAGGGCTGTATCTGTACTCCGCTCAGGCGGACTCGTAGCTTTTCCAACGGAGACTGTCTATGGTTTAGGCGCGGATGGGTTGAATCCTGCGGCTGTCGCCAGGATTTATGAAGCAAAGGGCAGGCCTTCAAATAATCCGCTCATTTTACATGTGGCCGACAGCAAAGCCGCTAAATATCTTGTTAATGATTGGCCTGACATCGCGCGTAAGCTGACTGATAAATTCTGGCCGGGACCGCTCACGATAATTTTACCTGCTTCCAGCGCGGTTCCAGACATTGTGAGGGCGGGCAATCCAACAGTTGCCATACGAAGCCCGAATCATCCTGTAGCGCTGAAACTGCTGCGCGGATTCAACGGGTCGCTGGCTGCGCCATCCGCAAATAAAACTACAGAGACCAGCCCTACAAAGCCTGAACACGTTTTGAACAGCATGGATGGCCGCATAGACTTAATTCTTGATGGGGGGCGGACCAGCACCGGAATCGAAAGCACGATCATTAATCTGACGGAAACGCCTCCACGCCTGCTTCGCCCAGGCCCTATTTGTCCAATGGAATTGGAGGCAATCACCGGCCCTATAACACGCTTTGACGGCGCTGTTTATGTAAGTGACGTTCAAACCGCGCCCGGCATGTCAAACCGGCACTATGCGCCAAAAGCGCGGCTGACCGTGCATAAGCCGAGTGAATTAATCAGTGTTCAAAAGAAAATACAGCAAGAGTCCGGCGAAAAAGTTGTAGCGGTTGTTTTGGGCGATGAAATAAAACTGCCGTCAACTTGTGACCACAGGCGACTGCCGGTCGATCCTCAAGGTGTGTCCGCGAGATTGTACGCGATTTTGCATGACCTGGATTCCGAAGGCTGTCAGCGGATTCTCTTTCAGGAGCCGCCGCAGACGGACGAGTGGCTTGCTGTAACAGACAGGCTCATGAGAGCGGTGTCAAAGGATTAACGATGCTCTTTGCCCTGTCTCAACTTTCTTCCATCCTTGATGCCAATTTAGTTGGCGATGGCAGTATCGCGCCAACAGGGGTTGGTTTGGACTCAAGGTCAATACAGCGGGGTGAGTGTTTTACCGCTCTGCGTGCGGAGCGCGATGGGCACGAATACGCCGCTATGGCAATAGAAAAAGGAGCCTCATGCCTGCTTGTAGATCATAATTTGGATATGCCTGTCCCCCAACTGGTGGTGAATGACACGTTGGCTGCGCTTCAGACATGGGGGCAAGCCAGACTGCGGGCTTGCCGTCCGAGCGCGGTTTTTGGCGTGACCGGCTCTGTTGGAAAAACCAGCACCAAGGAATTACTTGCGGGGGCAATTTCGGCGTGGAAAACGCCTGGGAACCGCAATAACACATTAGGCCTGCCTGCCGCCCTGGCCGCCCTGCCGGATGGCCTGGACGCCGCGGTTCTGGAAATGGGTATGTCAACGCCGGGCGAGATTCAGCGTTTGACTGAAATCGCGCCTCTTGATTTTGGTGTTATAACCAATGTTGGAATTGCGCACATGGGAAACTTCCCGAATGGTCAAGAGGGCATTGCTTGCGCAAAGGGTGAATTGGCGGCGGGTTTAATACCTGGTGGGGCTTGGGTTTTTCCCAAAGACGATCCGTGGTGCCAGTGGATTTCAAAACAGAGCTGGACATCAAAATCAAAGCCGATACCGGTGGGACCGGGCGCTGATTTTTCAGTCGCGTCTGTAGAATCGCTTGGCTTAAGGGGCGAGCGATTTATCCTCAAATCCCCAATGGGTAATTTTGACTTTGAAATCAAATTCAGGGGCCGTCACCAAGTTCAAAACGCTCTTCTTGCCGTCTCAATAGCCCTTATAGCCGGTTTTAAAGGCAATGAAATTGCACACGGACTTGCTTCCGTTGAACCGGAAGAAGGGCGGGGGCGCTTATCTCCGCTGAGTGGCGGCGGATGGCTATTAGATGAGTCCTATAACGCAAGCCAGGAGTCTATGCTGTCCTGCGCGAGAGCGCTTTTGGATTTGGATGGCGGCGAACCAATAGCCGTTTTGGGATGTATGCGTGAGCTTGGCTCAGAGTCGGCGTCTTTACACGAAGCTGTTGGAGTAATGCTGCGTCAAATTGGAATCAGTCGTTTGTGGGTCTATGGGGACTTCGCGATGGAATTGGCGTGCGGCTTTGGATATGGCGCAAGCGCCTATACGAATTTTGAAACTTTGAGACTCGCGCTGGCCGAACTGCCGAAAGGCGCGCGCATACTGGTAAAAGGCAGCCGTTACTGGATGTCTGAAAGAGTAGTTGAATATTTATTAAATAAATCTGGCGGTGCGGAACAGGCCGGCATTAATAACGTTGAGGGGGTTAAATGATTCCGTGGATTCTCTATCTGGTTCGTGAGATGCTTCCAGCAAAAGTATTCAGCGATATTGCGAACATTTTCAGTTATGTGACATTCAGGACTGCGGTTGCGGCTGCCACGGCCTTTATTATCTGTCTGATCTTCGGCCACTGGTTCATCAGGACCCTAGAAAGGTTAAAATTAGGGCAGCACATAAGACAAGAAGGGCCTGAGCATCACATCACCAAAAGCGGGACGCCAACCATGGGTGGACTTCTTATAGTAGGAGCAATTCTCATATCTACCATCCTATGGTGCGGACTTGACAGCGGCCACATTTGGGTGGCGCTGTTGAGTCTTGTCGGTTTTGCCGCTGTGGGAGCCTATGACGATGCCCAGAAACTGCTTAAAAAACAAAATAAAGGGCTAAGCGGCAGAAAGAAACTGCTTGCCCTGACTGTTATTTGCCTTTTGGTGGCATGGCTGACACTTTACTTTGGTTTGAGAGGAGAGGAAACGAGTCGCCTGTCTGTGCCGTTCTTCAAAAATTGGCGGCCTGACGTGGGTATTTTCCTCATTCCCTGGATATGGTTGGTCATGGTTGGGACGAGCAATGCCGTAAACCTCACGGACGGTTTAGACGGCCTGGCAATTGGCGGAATCCTGATAGTCAGTGCCACTTTTGCCGTACTGGCCTATGTGGCCGGCCATATCGGTATGGCAAATTACCTGTTTGTACCTTTTGTAGGCGGCGCGTCCGAATTAGCTGTATTTCTTGGTTCAATGGCGGGGGCTTCGCTGGGCTTCCTGTGGTTCAACGCTCCCCCCGCCGAAGTTTTTATGGGCGACACCGGCTCACTTGGCCTCGGCGGCGCGTTGGGTACCGTGGCCATATTGATTCAGCAGGAATTGCTCCTTGTCATTGCCGGCGGCCTGTTTGTGTGGGAGGCCCTTTCTGTGATTTTGCAGGTCGGTTCATACAGGCTGCGCGGCGGCAAGCGCATATTCAGGATGGCGCCTTTTCACCATCACCTAGAGCTGGGTGGACTGAAAGAGACAAAGGTGGTCATCAGACTTTGGATCATGGCCGTTGTTTGTTCGGTAATCGCGCTGAGTTCCTTAAAACTCAGGTAAAGGTCAATGGCTATTTTCGACCCCACGATAGACTCAAGCGACACGATCAGGGCTACATGGGCCGAAGTTGACCTCGGTGCGCTGCGCCGCAACTTCCGGTTAATCAGGGAAAAAATCAGCGCCGCAAGACATGTTGGCATGATGCTCATGGTCAAGGCCAACGCCTATGGCCACGGACTTGTTGAAGTCACAAAGGCGTTGTCTGACATAGCTGATTGTGTTGGGGTTGCTGTTTTAGAAGAAGGTGTTCTATTGCGCCGCGAGGGCGTCAATACGCCCATCATAGTGATGGGAGGTATTTGGGGCGATCAGATACCGCATTTTATAAAGCACGATTTAATTCTATCGGCCAGCTCTGTGGACAGGCTGTCCCAGATAGATGATGCCGCAAAGGCAATGGGGCGGCGTGCGACAGTGCATCTGAAAATTGACACCGGCATGGAGAGAGGGGGCATTCACTATTTCAACGCTCATAAACTGCAAGAGGCCGCCATCAAATGTGATAGTGTTGACGTGCTTGGCGTTTACTCGCATTTTGCCAACGCCGATGCCGAAGACCTGGCGCACGCAAAATTGCAACTGGAGCGTTTTCAGGAAGTCTTGGCATTTTACGAAAAGATGTCAAGACCAAGGCCGACTGCCCACATGGCAAATTCAGCGGCATTGTTGCGTCTGCCCGAGAGCTATTTTGACATGGTGCGCCCGGGGCTACTGCTGTACGGCATCTATCCGTCCCCGAATGTACCAAATAATATCGGTGTTTCGCCGGCCATGACATGGAAGAGCCGGGTGGTTTACTTCAAAGTCGTTCCGCCGGACCATCCGGTCAGTTATGGGTCAACATGGAAATCAGATCATCCGGTTCGCGTGGTGACAATTCCCGTGGGCTATGGAGACGGCTATTTCAGGAGCATGTCCAACAGATCTCAAGTGATAATCAATGACCGCAAACATCCTCAAGTCGGAACAATCTGCATGGATCAACTGATGGTGAATATTGAATGCGACAGCGCCTACAACGGCGATGAAGTCATACTGCTTGGCTCATCCGAAAGCGAGAGTATAACTGTTGAGGACATGGCGGTCTGGGCAAACACAGTGCCGTATGAAGTGCTTACGGCTATAAATGCGAGAGTGCCAAGGGTTTATATATAGCAGTTCAACACTTCGTATTTGAACTGCTATGCCAGGATTTACTTGCAAATCATAGCCGCTTTTATTACTTGTAAACGGGTTTTGCCCACCGTTAAGCAAGCAACAAAAGCGAAAATTGCTCTATTGGCTATTCAAAAAACTCCATCACGGATTTTGCCACTTCCTCCAACATTGCTTCGGTCATTTCGGGATATACGGGCAGGCTCAGAACTTCTTCGCTGGCGCGTTCTGTTTCCGGCAGACACCCTTTTTTATACCCCAGATATTCAAAACACGGCTGCTGGTGCAGGGAGATCGGGTAAAAGATGGCGCTGCCAATGCCCCGCGCCTTTAGGTGAGCTTGTAATTCATTGCGGCGGCCGCGCTTTACGCGCACCGTGAACTGGTTATAGATATGGCGGCCATCAGGCACAACTTCAACGGGCAGTTGCAAGTCGTCTTGGCTTAGCGCCTGCATCCTCTGTATATACCAAGCGGCGTTTTTTCTTCTGCCCTTATGCCAACCCTCAAGGAACGGCAACTTGGCGCGAAGTACCAAGGCTTGAAATTCGTCCAAACGCCCATTTATGCCAACTTCGTGATGGACATAAACAGGCTCCATGCCGTGAGCCCTTAGCCGCCTAGCCTTTTGGGCCAGCGCTTCTTCATCTCGTATGAGCGTTATACCGGCGTCCCCAAAAGCGCCGAGGTTCTTGGTTGGGTAAAAAGAGCAACCCGTAAGTTGACCAAACTGTCCCGCGTTCTTGCCCCAGCCTTTAGCTCCCAAACTCTGGCATGCGTCCTCAATGACAGGGATTCCTTTGGAATCAGCTATCCTCATTATTTTTGGCATATCGGCCAATTGGCCAAAGAGATGGACAGGCATAATCGCCTTTGTGCGTGTAGTTATGGCGGCTTCAATGGCCTGCGGCGTCGCGTTGAAAGTAACGGGGTCAATATCAACAAACACAGGCACTGCCCCAAGCCGCGTCACCACGCCGCCTGTGGCAAAAAATGTGAAACTGGGAAGAATCACTTCATCCCCATGACCCACGTCCAGCGCCATCAGCGCGACAAGCAGTGCGTCTGTGCCGCTGGACATGCCAACGGCGAACTTAGAGGCGCTGTAACTCACCATATCCGTCTCCAGGCCCGCGACATTCTCACCCAAAACAAAGGTACAGCGGTCTGTGAGCGCGGAAAGGCCATCAAGTACCTTTTGCTTTACGACAACATTTTGCGCGACAAGATCCAACATCGGAACAGGCATCGTAGCCTCCACTCAGGAATATTTAAGTATATAGCGGTTTCATATCAAAATTGCGAAACGCGATTTTGATAATATCCAACCAACCTAAAAAGCAGAGCGCAACCTGCTTTACAGAAAATATTCAGTCGCTTCAAGCGTAGTTTGTGTTGCTTTAAGGTTAATTGAATATAGAAGAGGTTTTGGATTCTCCAAACGTTGCAAATGCTTATTTGCTTCAGGTGAACCTTCAAAATACTTTCCATCATGTTGCCAAATTTCATATGGAATTGCTATAAACATCGCAGACCTTTCCCTTCTCATAAACCATAATGCCAACGCTATCAATATGTTTGCGCAAAGTGTGGCTCTTTATCTGCCCATAGGCAACAACGTCGAATTTATAAATTAATGGCAATTCGTCTAAGTCGTAAATAATACTCTCAACATCTGAACTGTCTAAATTTCCATAAACAGCAATATCAATGTCGGAATATGTACTACATGTACCAGAGGCCCTCGAACCAAAAACAGATGCGGCGAGTATTGACAAATTGCTTTCAAGCACTTTTATAATCGCCGACAATTCGCTTTTTTTCAAACCCAATTCAGGCATTGTTGCGCCGCTCTTTGTTATTAAAATATATGTATTCTTTTTCAAATTCGGTTAGGTATTGCTCTTTAATTTTAATAATTACTTTTTTGAATTGCTCAAAGTCGTAGGTATGTGAAAGAGCGTTCCTTGATAGCATCATGTCCATGTAGGTTTCAGAGTCTATTTCAGCTTCGCGGAAAATGTTTAAAGCGGCACATTCTTTTATGACTTTTCTGGGCGTGGCCTCAAGCAACCTGACGCCGCTAAACTCCAAATAATCCTTAAATGTTTTCCAGCCAAGCTCAAAC
>JAITCJ010000122.1 GCA_031283145.1 Holophagales bacterium
GTTTGCGTCCCCTGCCAAACATCAGCCCCGCAATATGATACCCCGCCTTTTAAGGCGGGGCGCGTGGCTGTTCCGGCCTGAAGGCCGGGGTCTCAAACCACAGTGGAGTAAAGATGAAACAACTTCAAAATGGTACGTTGCTATGTGGTTTTCGTCTGCGCTTGCCGTTCCGCTTTTAATGGAGTCAATCGCCGTAAGTCACCGTCGCTGCCTCGCAGCGCCAGTGCCAACGGCGATTTGCCTCCATTCCTGTCGGCGGTTCGCGTAACGAAGGCGCGGCCCTGGCACTTCGTGCCTCCAGCTTGGATTAGCAGGATACTTTAAAGGTTGATTGGCTACAATATGAAATTTACAAAAACGGACAGAAAAAAATGTGAAAAGGGCGGTATTACAATAATGGTGACGCTTTTTTTATTGGTACTGCTGACAATAGCCGCGATAAGCATGTCGAGAAACTCTTTTAAGGAAATCCGCGCTTCGGGCTTTCGCCGCCAGGGAGCCATGGCAAGGAATATTGCCGATTCAGGCATTGAGTGGTCAATTTACTGGATTAGCCTGGATAATTACGACACTAATGACAAAAACGCTCAACTGCTCATCAAGCTCAAGGAATCACTCGCGGAAGACAACGACCTTTCAGGCGTGGCAAGGGATATTTTCAAACCCAAGACCGACTATTACAAGCCGGGCGAAAGCAACAACGGCATAAGCGTAAGCGCGCTTTCACCGGATTATACGCAGAGTTTCACGATTGGCCTTACGCGGATGGGCAAACTGCCGGTTTCAAACATGAGCCAAGGCCCCGGCGGCTACACGCCGGCGGCGGGGAGCGCGACGACGCAAGCGCCCGATCTGTGGGCAATCCGCTCTGACGCTCAGGTTAAACAAGGCGTTCTCACGTTCACCCATGCCAAAGAAGCCTGGATTGCCACGCCTGTCAAATAGGAGGAGAGGATGCCTGTACGCGTAGCTTCCACAATCCTCTTGTTTGGTGTGTTTTCACTATTGACGACGTGCTGTCTGTACGCCCAGTTGGATCCCAGACTCCAGGCATGCAAAACGGACTTTTTAGACCTCTATCAGCAATCATCGTATTCAAGCAAGCCAAAACCCGAAGTCGTCACCATATTCGACTTTTCAGGCTCAATGGCAGCGCTGATGTATCATCCTCTGTACCGAAATGACAGCGTCTCAGATAATGACGCGAATATGTCTATGTCTTTTTCACTCAGCGGCAACAGGCCGAGCGTATCTTTCGGCAATTACAGATTTGTCGCGCTTATAAAGCCGGATGGCGCAGAGGTCGCGCAAGCTGACGCTGAAAGCTGCGTGGGGCTGAAAGACGCCTCCGGGAAGGATATTGTCAAACCGGCAGAGGCCGGTTTGTATAACATCGGCGGATCAAGCGCCGAAAGGGATATAAGGCACTGGATTTTGGCCGCAAGTCATGTCAGGTTTTCTTCTATATCAGGCTCCGGCGGCGGCGTCACTAGGACCATTGATATACCAATTCCGTGGAAAATCACAGCCGCAGGTTCCACGGGCAATCCGCTGTCGTCTCTCACCATCAGGGATGAGCAGAAAAAAAACACTCCCAATAAAAAAGGTGATCTTGTGACCGTCACGTACGGCAGCGGCAAGTATATTGAATTTGACCTCAATTACCTACTCAGCGGCGGGGTGTTTTCCGCCAAAGGTTCCGGCGCTGTCACATCCGCGTCCATTGGCGTTGTACATTATAAAACGCCCTACATTAACTGGCTGTTCAATGGAAAATACCAGAGCGCGAGATCGGCGGATCCCAATTACACGACAGATGCGTCACTTGCCGGCAAATATATTGTTTATGACGCAGCCGCCACCAGTTCCGCCGTACTGGCCGCAGGGCAACTGAGCGCCGACTGGGGACGCGGCTATGGCAGAAACATGGCGGGCCATAAGATCAGAATCCCCAAATACAATGAGCCGGACGGAACATACCTGGGCGTGTCCGAAGTTGAGGCTTCCAAATATGTAACTCCTTCCGTTACGCGCGCTCAGGCTACAAAGCAAGCCGCTATTACAACATGGATTCAACGTCAGGCCGATGTGATGTGGGCTTTCCGCTTCCTTGATCCATCAGGGGAGGCCAACGGCGGCAATGCCACAACTATAAACAATAACAGTAAGACGACACTCACTTCGGGCAATCCGCTGACGAGCAGATTAAATGGCGTTGACTCAGGCTGGACGGTTTTGAACAACACGCCCTCTCAGGGCATAAACAGTCAGAACGGCAACTCAGTCACGGGTATGCAGCGTATCGCCGCCGCTTTCACAAGCGGCAATACGCCGCTGACTTACGCTATGGCGCGCTCGCTGGCTCAATACAATGACCCCAATAGCGTGTTTAATGAAATCGTGGGGCGGGATGTATCCCAGTGTTCGAGCAGTTTCATCATACTCTTTACAGACGGCGTTGATAATAACGGCAGCGGCGCAAATAACACCAATGGCAATACGCCGTACATACTGAACTCCGGTCAGGGCTTAAACGCTACGTTCAGCGCCATTGAGGGCAACAGAGCCATACTCAAAAATCCGTCCTCAGCCATAGACGCGTTAAAAACTTACTGGAACCTGTTTACCTTTGCCGCTATGGGCGCTCACATGTCCAATTCCTCTTTTGGAACGCGCAATGTTGACTATTTTGAAGCGTCCGACCCCGGCGCCGCGACTAAAACAGGAACGCCCTCCTCTTTTTTGCCATTCGCTGTCAAAAAACGGGCCGGAGTTACCTACGCGAAGCCGCACCGTATTACGACCATGACGGTTGGCGTAAGCCTTGGCGGTAAATACACCGATGCCGGCAGTCCCAAGCACAGTTTGTTCTTAGGCGCTGTTCTCGGCGACCCCAACTCTACTAACGGGACTTTGGGCAGTTACCACGCCTTTATACCGCCCAATTTTAATGACGATGGCTCTGTAGCCGTCAGCTCTGACGGTACGCCCGCTTACAATGACTGGCTGCCTGACTCCGCCAACCCCGAAGGCTATCCTGAGATTGGAAAGAAAAAGTCCGGCGCTGTCTGCTTCTTTGACGCAACCGACCCTGACAGACTGTCCGCTTCGCTGAAAGCCGCTCTGCTATCAATAATTTACGCCGAGGCCAACAACGCGACTTCTAACCCGAATCTGCCCTTTGTCGGGGCAAGCCTAGGCAAGCAGGTCTATATAGGCAATTTCTATACGCCTCAGTATGGCGGCGCCATCTGGACAGGCGATTTGCTCATGTTCAACACTGTGGAAGAGAACGTGAATGGAAGTACCGTAGTCAGAATGCTCGACTACAAGGGCAATGTGATTTCCGGCGCCCTGAGCGATAAACTGGCGGGCTGGGCGGCGTCAGAAGCGCTGGGGAGGAAAAAATGGCACAACAGAACGCTATACACCCGTTTGCCCGGAGCAAGGGATTCTGACCCGCTCAAAAAATTTACCGACACGGGCGATGACTTCGACGACTCAACCAGCGGTCTGAAAAACTTTGTCGGCGGATTAAATCCCAAAGCCACGGTACAGTTCGCGGCCGGCGGCGACACCATCAGAGGTCCTTTCGACAGCAACGGCCGCCCAACCGCGAACAGGCCAACCATTATGGGCGACATAATCAATTCCGCCCCTGCCGCCATTGAATACGCCTGGGAAAATATAAGCGCCGCCCTGGGCAATTACCCCCGCCTTAGCGCCGTCAGCGGGAACAACCGCCGTTTCAGGCTTATATTGGTCGGCACCAATCAAGGCTGGCTGCACGCGTTTGGAGAGGTAACGACTGTAAGCGCGGTGACTAACTCAAAGGGCGAGAGAAAGGAATTAATAACCGGGGCTGTTGAAGAACTGTGGAGCTTCATGCCCACGGATTTTTTGAGTTACCTTGACTATATTTCATACCAGGGCAATACTCACCGCGCTATGGTGGATGGCTCCCCCGCTGTTTATCACCTGGATATTCCATCTCCGGCGAATGGTATCGGGAATGGCGTCATTGACAGAGGCGAGCGCGCCGTGGCCGTTTTTGGCCTTGGCAAAGGCGGGCGCAGTTACTATGCTCTCAATATAGAAAATCCATTTAAACCTGAGACGCAGTGGACTTTGATACCAGACGAAGCCAATAGCCTGCCCGTATCCCGCGTTGAGCCTGGCAGCGGACTCAGCGCCGACACTGTGCGCGACATGATTGGCAGGTGGGGTTTTTCAACCGCCACTCCCGCCTTTGGCAGGATAGTATTTAACGGAAACTCAGGAACGCAGTTGAAAGACGCTGTTTTTATCAGCGGCGGTTTCAGCGCCCCCGAAGTGGACGATAAATTCAAAGACGCCAACGGCAGAACCACTCCACTGGGGCGTTCCATCATGGCTCTGGACGTATATACCGGAAAAGTCCTCGCCGCCGTTGACTTAACCGGCGACGCCTCGGCAGGCCCTATCTGCTCCGGCTTGATTCCGTTTGAGTTTATTATAAATTCAGGCACAGCGCAAAGGGCTTATTTCACCGACTACAACGGAG
>JAITCJ010000135.1 GCA_031283145.1 Holophagales bacterium
GCCAAACATTCATAGCGCATGGGCCTAAAGACCCATGCGCCCTTATTGCTTGCGCCATCCTCCGTGTGTAATAGGGTTTCCCCGTTTTCATTGTGTCATCCTCCTTTCACCTTTAACCCATCCTATTCTTTTACCCTGAATTGAAAGATTACAAAAGAAGCCTATTGATCCGCTTGCAAACTGTAGTTTTGCAAGCGGATCAGCCACAATATTGAAAACTATAGGGTTACTTCACAAAAATACCCTCTACGGCTGGCTCGGATGCTCCTCCCGCCGCGTGACGGTAGGCAACGCCATTTATCCAGACCAGTGGATTTCTGTTCGTGAGATTGTTATAGCCTCCTACGTAAACGCCTGTGGCATTTACGAATACACACCTAGCTGTTGTAGCCCCTGTCCCGGTTCCTTCAGCGAGGGTTTGCGGAATGCCGTTTGTCCACAACTGAGCGCGAGTTGTTGGAGACGCTTCAAAAGCTTGGGTTCCTGCCAAATAAACATTGCCGCCATACGACGCGCCTTTGGAAACAGTCGCGTTTCTTGTTGTGTCGTAAGTAAAGGACTGTATTACGCCATCCTTCCAAAGTATCGGCATAGTGGGAGTTCCCGTTGAGCTTCCCACCGCGTACACGGAACCGTCAGACACCCATAAACCTGTAACGGTGGTCGCGCCGGTTCTGGGACTCGGAAGTTCCGTGATTATGGGATGATTAAAGTCCCCTCCGGGTGCTTTCCACAGTTTGGCCGAGTTTGCCGCTGTTACAACGGTACCATCAAGGTTGCTGGTCCCATAAAATACCGCATAGACGTCGCCGCCTGATACCGCGACTCCGGTGCAGTACGATATGGTGCCGTTAAGCCCGGATGTAAGGTCTACTCTCACTTTATTTCCATCTGTTCCGACTTTCCAGAAACATGCTCTGGTACTCTGGCTTGGAGTCTGCGAGGTTCGTTGCATGCCGCCCCATATATAGACGTCGTTGCCGTAGACGGCGAGGCCATTGACAGGATTCCCGTGATAAGTGCCATCCTCAGGTTCCAGAGCAAAACGCTCTCCGTTTTTCCAATACACATTTACGTAATTAGTCTGAGTGGCGCCCGCGAGTCTCGTTTCGCGCCCGCCTACATAGACGTCTCCATTGGGGGCCACCGCAACCCCTGTGGCTTGTGAAATGGCTAAACCGCCGTGCTGGAGTTCGAGGTATTGCTCAATGCCGCCTACCCATAGCTTTGCCTCAGTCAGACCCGCGGCATTGATCACACGCCCTGCCGTATAAACATTTGTAGAATAGAGCGGTACAGCCGCAGTCACAGTTACCATGCAGGTACCCGTTATGCCGCCATCTCGGCTGGAAGCTGTGATAGTCGCGGCCCCGGCGTTTTTGGCCAGCACAGTACCCTTCGCGGACACGGTGGCTACTGTAGTGTCGCTGCTGGACCAATCTATTCTGGGATCTGTTGCGTATGGGGGATCCACTTGCGCTAGTAACAGCTTTCCCTGTCCTTCCACCAGAGCCAATTCTGTTGCGCCCATGATTATGCCCGTCACGGGATCCATACGAGGCGGAGGTTCAGGGGAAGAATAATCGCCAAGAAAATCACCGCAAGCCACAAATGTAAGTGTCAACGTCACTGCCAGCAAAGCAGTAATTGGATTCAGGTAATTTTTCATGATACCTCCTTAATTATTAAAGCGATAGCGCGCTGACAACTGGAGCCACGCGGGGTTTATACCGCCGGCCTTGGCTCTGTATGTCACCCCGTATTCAGTCAGGTTAAATGTCGCGTCAAAAGACCATTTTTTGTTATAGCGATAGTCCAGCCCCAATCTAACGCCCAGCTTTGTGCCGTCAAACGAGACGCCTGTATTGAGAGGCTCACCATTTTCATCCACTTCAGGGCTGTACCTGGCAAAATAGTTGTTGGCGCTCAGGCCAAGAAAGAAATTCAGGTCTTTCACCGGCGAGTAAAAAAACAGGTCCGCGCTCAACTGCAGACTTTGAAGGCTGGTTTCAAATCCAGCGGCTTCATCGAAGGAGCCAGGAAATGAATTCCACGACAGACTGACGCGATACACGTTTCCCGTGTTTTTGATATTGCTCTGGTAAGAAAGCCCAAGACTTCCGGCCTTTCTCTCTTTCGTTATCTTTTCCATGCTGTCAAAGCCATAGCTGAGACCTGCCTGGACAGAAAATTTGAGTTCTTCCTGGGCTGATAATGGCGACACGGCTGCTAAAACCACAAGCGGAGCCATGAACCGTTTGATTGTCTTCATGTTTTCTCCTTATCCTAGAAACGCAGCCCGATGCTGCTGGCGGCGTACCTTCCGCTGTTGTAATATCTCCATTCGTTAGCGGTTCCAGGCTGAGTGGTCCCATAGCGAGAAACGTCATACGCGACAGGGAACATTGATTCTTCTCCGGAACCCGACAAATAACTTTTGTATATACCTATTTGCCTCATATTGTTAAACAGGTTATATACCTGAAAGTTTCCGGTGAGGCTCAGTTTTTTTATTCCAATGGGCACTTGCCAACTGGTATTCATAACAACTCTGAAACTGTCGTTATTCGACCACGTGCCCCTGGCCATGTAGTGGCGTGTAAAATTTTCATTCCATGCGGGCAGAGTTCCTATGTTCGGCAAGGGATATTCTCTGTCAAGAGTTCCTGCCCTGACGCTCGCGGTGGGAGAATTCGCGCGCGCTGTGTCATATTCGGCCACCCATGAAAAAGTAACGTGGCCGCCGCGGTGTAAGGGGAAGCGCCCGGTAAGCGTCACCCTGCCCTTTAAAAGCTGGTGGGAGCGCAGATAGCCATAAGGCGCAAAATCACTCTCTTCCCAGTGTTCTTTGCCCAGGGCCGGAGGAGGCGTCGCCCCCAAAATCAGGTTTCTGTTATAAAACATTGGCGTAGTGCTATTGTCGCGGAAGGTGTCGGCAGGCTGGTTCCATCCCCCTCCCTCGCTGTCTCCGCCCTCGTCATTCCCTTTTAAGGTGGAATAGCCAATCGCTGTTCTGAGTGTCCAGACCCTTGTTATTATGTGATTAAAATCCACTTCCAGGCCAAAGTAGTCCCTTTTGAGCTTGTCAGAATTTCCATAGCGAATCATTTGGGCGTATATAACATCGCCGGAACCAAAGGGGTCGGTTAAACGTATCCATTGCCTCGGATCGTGTTCCTGCCATATGGCCCATAGCTGTCTCCAGTTTTTTTGCGTCAGGCCGACAGAAAACACCGATCTGTTGTCGAATTGCCTCTGATACCTGAAACTAACTTCATGGACAACGACGGGCTTCATGTTTTTATCAACATAATATGTATCGCCCGCAGATGTAAAACTAAAGGAATTGAAATTCCCGTCCTCCCTTTTCCAATTTTCAGGATTAATTAAATCTTCATAGGTAAAAAAGCGCAGTACGTCCAGCGGCACTGTCTCAGCGGTGGTAACCAAGTAAGGATATTGGCCCAAAGCTCGTCCGGTCCACCCGATATCGGAGTAAGTCGAAGACGCGTTTGACGCAAACGCGTTTGTAAATCCGGTATAAAAATCACTGGCGTAAAGCGCGTAACTGAACATCAGTAAATGCTTGCCGTTTCCAGTTGGATCGTATTTCAGCGATGCCCTCGGAATAAACTGTGAACTCGAAGCAAGCTCGGAGCCATCAGTATTGTTGATTTTGTATTTTTCATACCGAAAACCCGCCATGGCGCTCAAATTGTCATTAATATTCCATTGATCCGCAGCATAGAATGAAGTACTAATGGGATTTTGCTCCCCATCCTCCCCGAAGTACTGGCGCCAAACCGCGGCAGGACCAGACCTGCCTGAGCTGGATTGACCATTCAAACTCATCCCCATGTATGGACCGGAACCAAACATCCACTCGGCTCTTGGGTCATTGACGTCTGTAAAGCCTTCCTTCAGATACACACCGGTCAGGGAATATCTTCGGTTATTTGGACCGTAGGCGGAGCCTCTTTGAAGTCTACCGGTATAGCTTTCTATCCCTGCTTCGCTTTCGTGCTGCCCCATGCCGTACCAATAGTGTTTGGCATTTATGTTCCATCCTTTATTGCCGCGAATTTCATTACCTACTCCGGCGCGACGGGCCGTAAAGGCGTTGACTTCCAGTTGCCCGGGACCTCCTCCCTGGTTAGTCCTTCGCCCAATCCAAATCATAATCGGATCCTGTATAGTCGGATGTAAGTAGTTCGGCCATTGTGTATCCGATACGCTGGAATTGTAGCGCGCCTCAACAAAGGTGGAAGCCCCGGTCACGGCCTTGTAGCTGATTCCCCAGTTAGTGTATTCTGAGGTCTGCGTCCCAAGCATTGATAACATCACATAGCCGGATGTGGCGCTTGTAGTGGAGTCGCGGTTTGCGGTGATGGTTTTTTCAGCGCTCAGCGAGTATTCCAGCGTGTGATTCCGCAAAAAAGTCCATGTCAGTTTTGCCTGATAGAAGTCTCTGTTGGTGCGCTCCTGAAAATGTTTGAGAGCGTCGAATTCGGGGTAATAGTACCCGTCCGGGCCATCCAGCAGTTTTTGGTTTATTTCGGCGGCTGTGGCGGGAGCAGTGGCTGTGGCAGTAGTGGTAAACTTCATCGGACCGTAATTGATATCAGGATAATCACTCCATGATGTCATTCTCCGATTAGTCACGCTGCCAGGAACGAAGGTGGTGCCAAAGGAAAACCACAGCTTGTCCTTAATGATTGGCCCAAGAAGCGTTATATCGTATCTCTTGGTAGTCCAGCCATCGTGGTAGCGGCCGCCCTCATCAAACTCTTCGTCCAGCAAACCCCTCCTGTTTGCGGTCCACGCGCTGGTTTTATTGATGTAGGCCCTGGCGCTGCCATTGAAGGTATTGGAACCTGTCTTTGTGACAACGTTTATGGATCCTCCCGTAGTCCGCCCGTACCTGGGGTGAACAGGTGAAAGATTGACCTGGATATCTTCGATCATGTCAGCCAGGAACCTGGTGCCTGATATGTTTCCCTGATAGTCATTTTTGATGTCAATGCCATCCATGCGGTACAGAGTGTCGGTAATGGACGCCCCGCGCACTGAAAATCCGCCGGCTTCGCTTTCAACCGCGCCGGCCGCGAGACTGGCGGCCCCATCCAAAAGATCTGTATCCCACAGCCTCAAGTTGCTCGGCTGAAAAGTTAACGCTGACTTTTGTATCGCTTTTGTCAATGGCGCCGCCTCCTTCCGCGACGATTTCAACCGTAGCCTGGCCAATCTCAAGGGGCGCGAGAGCAATATCAGCCCGAACCACAGTATCCAGCCCAACCCGGATGTTCTGACGAGATGAGCTGCGATAGCCTTCCATTGAAAAAATGACTCGGTATTCCCCTGGAGGCAGTAACCCAAATCTCCAGTTGCCCCGCTCATCACTCTTGGTTTCGCGCGGTTGCATTAAGTTGGGTGAAGTGACCCTGACAATCGCGCCGGCTATGATTTCACCTCTGCTGCTTTTCACGGTACCCGTCAGGGTTCCGGTGGTTACCTGAGCTGTTAACGGCGCGTGCGCAATGATGCAGACGGCAATTAAGGAAACGTTGTTCAATTTCGATATTCTGCGCATAGTCTATACTCCTTAATGCTTAAAAACGCACAACATAGCCAAGTTCAAAATGAATGGCCGCACGCTTATTTTTCACAATGTAGTCGCGCGTCCAGTCTGCGTTCGCGCCGAGGCTGTGACCAGCCTCGTGAACATATTCGGCGCTTTCGTATCTGAACCCGACGACATTAAGTTCCACAGCGGTGAAAGCGCCAAATCGCTTTGTCACGCCAACAAATGGGGAGATTGAGTTTGGGTTGTTGAAGAGTGTGCCGTAAAATGAATCACGAAAATAGGCGGGCGCGGATGTAACATCACTGTTGGCAATGTCGCCAAAGTACTCGTGCTTAAACTTGGAACCGCCAATCTGAAGACCGCCCAGCAACCCGAAATTGCCAATCCGTCCGAAATTATTGAATTGCCTTTCATAGGCAAGCCTGACGGCAAATCCTTCAACGAGGTTTTTTACACGGCCTGAAGCCAGCCAGTTCGCGCTCCAATCCGGTCTGTCTTTTATGCCGGGAGCGGTCGGAAGATTTTCAAGGTTGGTATAATAATCGGGTCTGCGTTCATCGCCGGACTTGTACGCCCACCCCAGTTCCAGGCTAATGCTGTCTTTTTCGGTCAGCTTGTACCCAAGAGCGGCGCCGAACCCGTAATTGGCATGTTTCAGCTTGTCCTCAAACGCGGTTGCTTGGATACCTGTACGCATCTTGAACGATGTCTCGAACTTGTCGAGCTGGGCATACAGGCCGGGCGATCCTAAGATTCCTGTCGCTGCCGCCAGAAGTGTCAGAAAGTCTTTTACTTTCATGAATCTACCTCCACAGAAAGTTGGTTATAAAAAAACCCGCATATAGGGGCATGGATAAAAAAACCTGGTTTTTCTGTTCCCGCCTTATCAAGGCGGGAACAGAAAATTGAGAACATTTCAAAAAAGAATATGACAATTTCATATAAAATGCGCCATTTTACAATTGAATGAAGTCCAGCGGCCGCCATACAGCAAGTCACATTAAAAGGGTATTGGGTATGAACGCAACCCGGTATCAGTCCTGTTGTTTTGAATATCATATTGAAGGAAGAGAAATTGACTGACAAAAAAATCGCTTTTTATACGTACGCCTTTCTGGCACGTTCATGGCACTCCATATATCCTCTGTCGGGAGTTCGACGTGCCTATCCGGAGTCTGTTTTTTTGTGTGATGCTTGGCTTTGCGGCTCTGGCTCAAGCTCCAGCTCAGCCTGCAAAAGTTTCTCCGTCACAACAAGAGCTTCAGGGGGATTATCAGATTGGTGATGACGGCGTCAATCCTCAGACACAAATTGAGGTGAAAGCGCCAAGCGCGTGGCGGGCTTTTGGCAGTTTGGTTTTTGTTCTGGGTATCGCCGGAGGGGGAATTTGGGCGCTCCGCAAGTGGGGCCTTAAGCGTCTGCCAGGATCCGGCGGCAACCGAATGAAGATTGAGGAAACACTTGCGTTGGGCGAGCGCCGCTATGTTTCAATTCTAAAAGTTGACGACGAGCGTTTCTTAATCGCGTCCTCGCCCCAAGGACTTGGCCTTATAGCGCGTTTAGATGGAAGTGTTGAACCTGGTTTTGAACATGAGTTGGAACAACACATTCAAGATCAAGCCCCAATTCCGGTCAAAGACATGGAAGCAAGGCTAAAAGGAGAGCAGCCGTGAAACGTCTTTATTGGCTGCTGCCGCTTCTTTTAATTATGGGAGGGGTTTTCCTGCAAGCCCAAACAGCGCCCGGAACTACACTTCCAAGCGTCACTATTGATTTTGGTAAATCTCCACAAGGTCCCGCGTTAAGCTCAACTTTACAGTTAGTACTCCTGTTGACGGTATTAACTCTGGCTCCCACAATTTTAGTAACCACGACATGTTTCACGAGGATTATAGTTGTCCTTCATTTCCTTAGACAGGGAATGGGGACAACGCAGACCCCGTCAAACCAGGTACTAATCAGCTTGGCATTGGTCATGTCTTTTTTTGTGATGGCACCCGTTGGGCGGGAAATATACCAACAAGTCATTCAGCCGTTAGAGCGAAATGAGTTGACTATGGATCAGGCGATGGACAGAACGGCTGCTCCATTAAAAGTGTTCATGCTTAAATACACGCGAAAAAAGGATCTCGCGCTTTTCTTTTCAATAGCCAAGCGCCCTGCCCCACAAACTAAAGCAGACGTGACTCTTGATGTATTGCTTCCGGCCTTTATGATTTCAGAACTCAAAACGGCCTTTGAAATTGGCTTTATGATCTTTTTGCCATTTCTGATTATTGACATGGTAGTTGCTTCAATTCTCCTTTCAATGGGAATGATGATGCTGCCGCCTGTAGTTATTTCCATGCCTTTCAAAATCCTCCTGTTTGTACTTGTAGATGGATGGAATTTGATTGTTGGCTCTCTAGTAAAGGGGTTCACCGGATGAACGAACTTATAATCCTGCAAATTGGCCGTGACGCTCTGAAAACAGCGCTGTACGTCGCGGGACCAGCGTTGATTGTATCTATGGTTGTCGGTCTGACTATTTCCCTGTTTCAGGTGGTCACCAGCCTCCAGGATCAAACTGTCGCCTTTGTACCTAAGGTGGTGGTAGTAATGGTGACGATTGTCATGTGCTTTCCATGGATGGTAAGAATAATTACGCAGTTTGCGGCAAAGATGTTTACAGATTTCAACCAAGTAAGTCGAATTTTGTCTTAGCGCCATGCCGCCTGTTCTGGATAATCCCGCGATTTGGGCATTAACCCAGAAGAACGCTTTTTTGTGGGTACTAGTTTTGACCCGCATGTCTGGTCTCATGATTACTATGCCGCTCCTAGGCCAAGAACGAATTCCACGTACAGTGCGGATCGCTATGGTCGGATTAATGACTATAATTATCACCCCTGTTGTCCCACGCCCTGTGGATATGCCGCAAGGCGCCTGGAGCCTTGCGGGGTTTATGGCATGTGAGCTGTTTGTTGGACTCATACTGGGGACCATAGTGTCATGGATGATAGAAATGGTAGCTCTTGCAGGACAGATTTTAGATATGCAGATGGGATTCTCGTTTGCTCAACTGATTGATCCAGCCACGTCTCAGTCGGCGGCCTTTTCAGGCACCATATTGATTCAATGCACTCTGGTTTTTATTGTTGTATCAGGTCTGCACCATCGAATGATCCTGGCGCTTGTGGAGAGTTACAACATTCTCCCAATGGGCCACGCTCCGCCCATACGGCCTATGGAAATGATTACGCTTTTCAGCCTCATACTGGTTAAAGCCTTTCAATTAGCAATGCCGGTACTCTTGGTCCTCATATTTGTAAATGTGCTTGAAGGTTTTGCGGCTAAATTCATGCCCCAACTACAGATTATCCAGTTGGCTTTCCCTCTGAAAATTGCCGTTGGCCTGTTCGTATTCGGTTTTATGATCCAAGAATTCAGCACTTGGCTGCACCCTATTTTGGAACGTTTACCCGACTGGGCACTAAGGATGTTGAGGTAGCGCATGGCCCATGATCCCTCACGAACTGAGAAAGCGACTCCTAAGCGCAGAGAAAAGGCCCGCGAAGAGGGCAATATTCTTCGTGTGCAAGACTTGGATTCAACCTTGATGTTTGGAGCCAATTTATTCCTCTTTATAGGTGTATGGGGCGCAACATTAACTCTGATGACTCAGCAAGTCGCTTATTTTTTCAAGTGCGCCGGTAATGGAACTCACATATTAGACGGCGATCTTGGTAAATTAGGTATTGATTTATTATGGATTGTTCTCCGCATTTTACTTCCATACTTTGCTGTTAATTTTTTAGTAGCCTTTGCTATTCAATTTGTGCAGCACGGTTTTAAACCATCGTTTAAACCATTGCAGCCAAAATTTAAAAAATTAAATCCTGTAAATGGGTTTAAACGTATATTTTCAATGAAATCCATTGTAGAACTTTCTAAAGGACTCTTTAAGCTGCTAATTATATTTTGGGCCGCTTATGTGGTAATAGGTCCAAAAATGCCGGTAATGATGCAATCCATGCGAATATCACTAAATCAGGGTATTGCTTTAATGCAGGAAACCCTTTTTCAATTATATAGGAATGTGTTATTAGCAATGCTTATTATTGCGACAATAGATTTCCTGTATCAACGTTACCAATATGAGAAAAACCTTAAAATGACCAAACAAGAAATTAAAGATGAGTCAAAAGACGCCGAAGGGAACCCGGAAATTAAAGGCAAGCAGCGGTCAATCATGATGCAAGCGGCCATGCGCCGAATTATCACACAAGTGCCTAAAGCCACTGTCGTCATTACCAACCCCACCCACTTTGCCGTCGCTCTAAAATATGACAACAGCACCCCTGCCCCATTATGCGTCGCTAAGGGAATTGACCACATGGCCTTAAAAATAAGAGAAAGGGCAACTGTATCTGGCGTCCCAATCATTGAAAATCCCCCATTGGCCAGATTGCTATATAGATCAGTTGATATTGACCGCCCCATTCCAGCGGATTTGTATCAAGCTGTTGCTCAAATTCTCGCGTACGTCTATAAACTCAAGGGCGCTGCCTGATTTTATAGCAGTTCAACACTTCGTAATCGCTTCCATATCAAAATCACAAAACGTGATTTTGACATGGAAGCGCAATATATAGTGAAATAACTTCAAAACGGTACGTTGCCCTGTGGCTTTCGTCTGCGCTGCCGTTCCACTCACCGCCTGTCGGCGGTTCGCGTAACGAAAGCGCAGCCTTGAAACGAAGTGCCTCCCACTTGAATTAACAGGACAGTTTAAAAGTTGATTGGCTATAATATTTACCTATGCGTTTGTTTGGAGTTTCCAGTGTCCATCGCAGATCCCCGCAGAGATGAGAGCCGTGTGATTCATGCCCCGCACGGCGTTGAACTGCATTGTAAAAACTGGCTCACAGAGGCCGCTTACCGCATGATTCAAAACAACTTGGATCCCGATGTCGCTGAAAATCCAAAGAGTCTGGTCGTCTATGGCGGAATTGGCCGTGCCGCGAGGAATTGGGCTTGTTTCGACAAGATACTGGAATGCCTTGTAAATCTGGAGGAGGACGAAACCCTCCTGATTCAGTCCGGCAAGCCAGTTGGCGTCTGGAAAAGCACTCCTGACAGTCCTCGGGTTTTGATAGCCAATTCAAATCTGGTGCCCCGCTGGGCCAACTGGGAGCATTTTAATGAACTGGACCGCCGCGGTCTGTTTATGTATGGACAGATGACAGCCGGAAGTTGGATTTATATCGGCGCGCAGGGCATCGTACAGGGGACTTATGAAACCTTTGCCGAGGCCGGCAGACAGCACTTCAGCGGCGACCTTGGCGGCAGGTGGATTTTGACAGCCGGTCTTGGCGGCATGGGCGGCGCCCAGCCTCTGGCGGCAACTTTCGCCGGAGCCGTGAGCCTGAACATTGAATGTCAGCAGACCAGCATTGATTTCCGGCTCCGCACCCGCTATGTTGACGTCCAGTCTGAAAATTTAGACCACGCCATTGAACTCATAAAAAAACATACGGCTAATAAAAACGCCGTCTCTATAGCTCTGCTGGGCAACGCCGCCGAAGTTCTGCCTGAACTGGTGAAGCAAGTCAAGTCAGGCGCTGTCAGCAAGCCCGACATAGTTACGGATCAGACGAGCGCCCACGATCTGGTGCATGGCTATTTACCAATTGGCTGGAGTGTGGAGCAGTGGAAATCCGCGCAGACTGACCCCGCTAAACACGCTGAAATTGTGGATGCGGCCGGCAAGTCATGCGCGGTGCATGTTCAGGCGATGCTGGACTTCAAGACAATGGGCAGCGCTGTGGTGGATTACGGCAATAATATCCGCCAGGCCGCCAAGGACAATGGCGTCGCCAACGCATTTGATTTTCCGGGCTTTGTCCCCGCTTACATCAGGCCGCTGTTCTGCGAGGGCAAGGGACCTTTCCGATGGGCCGCCCTGAGCGGCGACCCTGAAGATATTTACAGGACAGACGCTAAGATCAAAGAACTTTTCCCGCAAAACAAGCATGTTCACCG
>JAITCJ010000147.1 GCA_031283145.1 Holophagales bacterium
AAAGGCGGCAAAAAAACGCGATTTGCCTGTGGTTGTGGTGACTTTTGATCCGCATCCGCTAAAAATTCTTTCACCGAAACAACAACCGGGCTTGTTGATGACGCTGCCACAAAAATTGAGTGTTTTCGAGAGCCTGGGAGCAGAAGCCGTCTGGGTTATTCCATTCAGCCGTGAGTTTTCTGAACTGGAACCTGATGTTTTTTTGGACGGCTTGCGAAAAAATTTGAGTCCTGCCGAGCTGCATGTTGGACAGTCTTTTCGCTTTGGGCTAAACCGCCTGGGAGATGTATCCGCTCTTCAGGCTTGGGGAAATATTTTGGGATACGAAATACACACACACGCTTATAAAGCGCCTGACGGCGGCATCCAGAGCAGCAGCAGAATAAGACAGTTGCTGATGGACGGCGATGTCGCTTTAGTCTCTGTGCTTTTGGGAAATCCATTTACGCTGACGGGCGTGGTTGTGGAGGGGGACCGCCGAGGCAGGTGTATTGGATTCCCAACGGCAAATCTCGCCTGGGAACAAGAGATACTGCCAGCGCCAGGCGTTTATGTAACGGCTGCGCGTTGTTCGGCTCATTTGATGGGGGAGGTCATGGGATTGACCAATGTGGGTGTGAAACCTACATTCAAAGGTCTGAATTTGACTGTGGAAACGCATTTGCCCGAGATTGATGTAAATCTTTACGGCTCCAGGCTGGAGCTTAGTTTTTTGAATCGGGTACGTGGCGAAGAAAAATTTGAAAGCACTGAATCGCTGCAAGTCAGGATTGCGGAAGATATAAGTATTGGCGCTAACTGGTGGAAATTTAACATTGACTCGGCGCGGCCATGACCCGCGACACTCAAAATATTATTGTTGTATGCAGAAATCAGGTATTGTAAATTGAAGTTTGATCTTTATATTGCGCCTGCCAACTGTTGGTGACATGAACTACTCCGAAGACACGCCGCTACAGCCATCTGTCCGACTGACAGAGCTTTTGCGTGACAGGTTTGTCTTTTTGTCCATGCTGGGCCGCGGCGGTTCAGGCACGGTGTATGAGGTACGCAACCTTCAGCTTGATCGCCTTGAAGCGCTGAAGGTTCTCACTAACTTTTTGAGCAGCGAAATGGCCTGGCGCTTTGCCAAAGAAGCCAAGATTTCAGCCTCGCTTGATCATCCCGGCATTGTAAAGGTCTATGATTTTGGTCAATTGGAAGGAGCATATTGGTACAGTATGCAGCTAATTGAAGGGCCTTCGCTTTCTACGATAATTGAATCGGGAATCAAGCTTAACGCTGAAGATATGTCAAGTTTGGCGATTCCGCTGCTGGATGCTCTTGCCTATAGTCACAAGTGCGGAGTTGTTCACAGGGACATTAAACCGGCTAATATTTTGCTTCACATGAATGGATATCCATGTTTGATGGATTTTGGAATTGCTAAATCCATATCAAAATCCATGGAAACCACTGAGTACACCCGGATCGGCAGCATGATGGGAACTCCCGCCTACATGGCTCCTGAACAGGCCGAAGGCAAGACTGTTGACGGCAGGGCGGATCAGTATTCTCTGGCTATCACCCTGTACCGCGCGGTTACCGGCAGACTTCCATTTTCTTCTGTTGGGCCGGTGGAAACACTTATTCAACGACTTAAAGAAGACCCTGAGCCAATAGACTGGCATTGCCCGGATTTTCCAGCGTCAATGAGAGATGTTTTAATGAAAGCTCTTTCCAAAAACAGGGATGACCGATTTGCGACTGTTGGCGAAATGCGCAACGCTATGCAATATGCCTGCGAGGTCTGCAATATTCAATGGAACAAGCCCTTAGAGGGTTTTGAGCATCTGTCTATTACCAGAAAGCCCATTGATGAAAATGGAAATACGGTTACTATTGACGAAACAATGAGAACAGCTCTCTCATACGTTGCCAGAGGTAACACCTCACTAAAAGAAAGACCTCTTCTGATGGCATTTGTTGGAATTCTCGCGCTTATTGTTGTCGCTGCGACTATTTATTCTTTAGACGGCTTCAAGGGTTCAGATACAACAATACCTGATACTGATCCATTCGTTGAAAGTAATTTAGATGTGTCGCAATCGGTAACAGCGCCAAAACTTGATACCAAACCTACTGTAAATCAGCAATCCGTTCCCGCGAAACCCACACCCACACCCACACCCACACCCACAGACACCGCCATCCATCCAAGAGTGTCTCGGATAGCCCTTTTTACGGGTAAATTTTCTGAACATCTTGAAGTTCCGCCGGAATTAGCTGGAAGAACATACCGCGCCAGAGTAAAAGTTGACGTGCATGGCAGGGTTCTGGAATGTTCAATTATGGATAAGGACAAGCATCTGACTTCCGAGGAAAAAAAATTTGTCACTGCTTTTGGAATGAAAATGCTGTTTGAACCGGCGCGTACAGCGGACGATGAGCCAGTGGCTTCCGAATTAGGTATTTGGATTCAACTATAGGAGGTTCATGTGAAGCGCGGCTTATTCCTATCTTTTCTTCTGACGTTACTGATAGCCTGTCCTCAGACAGTGCCTCCTGAGCTTGCGGTTTCAACACCGGAACCAGCCATTTCGCTACTTATTAAATCTGTTCCTGATAATGTTGAAATTTTGTTTGGTGAGAGAAAAGTGATTACCCCCGCCAGACTTAAAATTCATTCTATTGATCAATTATTTGTTAATAATATCAAAGCGGTAAATATGCCCGAAGCTGTGGAACAGCGTATAAAAATTTATTCAGAAGAAGAAATCGAAGTGATTTTAATTTTTGACTCCGGACTGTCTGAGATGGCTAAAGCTCTTCGTCTCACCAAGATTGTAGTTTTTGATTATGGTGAGGGTGTCACTTTTGATTTTAATAAACATGAAATAAAGCCGGCTTTCAAGCCGCTGCTCGCCAAACAGGCGGACATGCTCAAGAAATATTTTGACGGGATTGATATTTATATATGCGGACATTCTGACTCTGTCGGGCGCCGCGAGTATAACCTAGAACTGTCACTGGATAGGGCAAAGTCGGTTTATGATGAACTGCTTAAATTGGGTGTTCCAAGAGCAAACATGAAAATTCAGGGTTTCGGGAGCGATTACCCCCTTGTTTCCAATGACACTGAAGCAGGCCGCGCTCAAAACAGACGTATTGAAGTCATTCTTGGGCCTTGATACTTAGGAACATGCTATTTGTTACTGCTTTAATACCAAGTTGCAATCAAATATACTTACGTTTGATTGCAACTTGGTATAAGTTTGAAGTTGAACTTTAATGTAATCCACAATTGGTGTGGGTGAAGCCGTGTTCGGGCTGTTTTTTGGGGGGGCATGACCTTGAGAGTTGTGGAATGTGTGCCAAACTTTAGCGAAGGCCGCGACATGGCCAAGATGAAAACAATTACAGACGCTATTGAAAGCGTTGCCGGGGTTAAATTGCTGGATGTTGACCCCGGCGCTGATACCAACCGAACTGTTGTCACTATGGTTGGTGAGCCGGAGAGCATCTTGGAAGCGGCTTTCAGGGGGATAAAAAGAGCCGCTGAACTGATTGATATGAGAACTCATCATGGCAGCCATCCAAGGATGGGTGCTTGCGATGTATGCCCGTTTATTCCTGTTGAAGGCGTGACTATGGAGGATTGCGCCGAACTTGCCAGAAGGCTTGGCAAAAGGGTGGGCAGCGAGCTAAACATCCCTGTTTATCTTTACGAGGCCGCTGCAAGCCGCTCTGAGCGAAAAAATTTGGCTGTGGTGCGTAAGGGTGAATACGAGGGCTTGGAGGAAAAATTAAAGGATCCAAACTGGAAGCCGGATTTTGGGCCAGCGTCATTTGTTCCTGCGTTTGGAGCGCTCATAACAGGCGCGAGGGAATTTTTAATAGCCTATAACATCACTCTGAATAGCCGCGATAAGGCTCACGCGACTGATATTGCTTTTGAATTGAGAGAGAAAGGTCGCGTTGCGCGCCGTGGTCAAACAAACGCGTTTTACAGTAGCGGTAAAGAACTGCGCTATGCGGAGGGTTGTTTCCCATGTGGTAATTGTGTTGAGGATTTTTCCACTTTTGACGTCTTGGCCGCCCATTGCCTTGATGTTCATGGGTACGATTTGACGAGCATTTTGTCGCTCAATGATATAGACGCAAGCCGCGGCGTGATTGGACAGAAAGTTTATAAGGCAGGACTATTTAAGGCGTGTAAGGCCATTGGATGGTATGTGGATACATATAAGCGCGCTCAGTTGAGCATCAACCTGACTGATTACAAAGTGACAAGCATGGTAGATGTCCTTGAAGCCGCGCGCAAGATGGCCATTGACCGTGGTTTGGTTGTGACCGGGTCTGAAATTGTCGGACTTGTCCCATTCAAGCCGCTATATGACGCGGGACAGTTCTATCTTCGTCAACAGAGCAAGAGTCCGTTTGTTCCAACTGAAGATGTGCTTGAAAACGCTGTTTTCAGTATGGGGCTTGCGGATGCCGCCCCATTTGAGATTGATAAAAAAGTGCTGGGGTTACCAAGAGTCTATTCCAATGGCCTGATGGCAATGTCTGTTCGTGATTTTGTCACTGAAGTCAGCCGAGATACGCCAGCGCCTGGTGGAGGCAGTATCGCAGCGCTGGCCGGAGCATTGGGGGCAAGTCTGACTTCGATGGTCGCGAATTTAACAAAGGTTAAAAGCGAGAAGCACAGCGGCCATTTGCTTTATGCCGCTGAAACAGCGCATAGAGTGAAAGAGGCTCTTGTTTTGGCTGTGGATGAAGACACGAGCGCTTTTAACGCGTATATGGATGCCAGAAGACTG
>JAITCJ010000177.1 GCA_031283145.1 Holophagales bacterium
GGGGAAGGAGGCATGGAGCGGGTCAAGCGCATATTAAAAGGCAGTTTGTCGGGACAGATAACAATTAACGAGGGGATGGCCAAACTCAGCGTTGACTTGATAAAAGGACAAAAAACAGGAATATTTCTGGACCAGCGAGAACACAGGCTGACACTGGGCCGTATGTCCGGCGGCAAGCGTGTTCTGAACGCTTTCGGCTACACCGGCGGAACCTCGATTCACGCTGGTTTGGGAGGGGCGGCTGAGGTGACGACTCTGGATATTTCGGCGGCGGCATTGGATGTGTGCGAAAGCGACTGGGCTGCGAATGGATTAGACCCAGGCCGCCATGTACGTATGCAGGGGGACGCCTTTGACCTCATGCGCCAATTAACTCCCGTAAGCTACGATTGCGTTGTTGTTGACCCGCCGGCTTTTGCCAAGCAGCGCAAGGATATGACCAACGCGTTCAAAGCGTATAAAGATGTATTCCGCCTGGGCGCTCGCGCGACTGCCCCAGGCGGAATGCTGTTTTGCTTTTCATGCAGCCAGCATATGGACAGGTCCCGTTTTCAGGAAGCCGTATGGACAGCCTGTCTGGAAGCTGAACGCTACGCGCAGGTCATCGCCCACCTTGGCCAGCCGCCGGATCATCCATACGCGCTGAATCACCCCGAGGGTTTTTACTTGAAAGGCGTCTGGCTCAGAATTTTATAGTCAATCAACCTGAAAAACAGAGTACAGCCCGTTTTTCTGGTTGATTGACTATAATTGGCTATAATGGTTTTGATATTTTTTCATTGGGGGTGTTGCGTTGATTGCGCATTCGTTGGTCTTTTGCTTGTTTGCCGCGGCAGTGAGCGGCGCTGCCGACGATGCGCCCATCATTCAAAGCGCGTCCAGAAAGGCGGGTATGGAAGCGCGGTTCAGAGCGCAGCGCGCTCTGGCGGCAAATCGTGATTCGGCGCTGTTCGGCGTGATGAACGACAGGCTGACTCCGGCGGAAAGGGACGCGCTGACTTTCCTGTACGCTTACATGCCGCTGCAAGATATGGCCGACTATGATGGGAAATTCTTTTTAAGAGCTGTTAGGGCCACGCTATCAGCCAGAGCCGAGATGCCGTGGTGTGAAAAAATCCCAGAGGACGTATTTTTGTCCTTTGTGCTGCCCTTGCGCGTAAACAATGAGAATCTCGACGAGGCTCGCCCTGAGTTGTTTAGGGCGCTGAAAGACCGCGTAGCGGGTCTTGATCTGGCTGAAGCTGTTCTGGAAGTGAATCACTGGTGCCACGAAAAGGTCACTTACAGAAGCGCTGACGCCAGGACTTCCGGCCCTCTGTCAACTGTTCGCGCAAGCTGGGGCAGGTGCGGTGAAGAGAGTACTTTCACTGTGGCGGCGCTGAGATCCGTGGGTATTCCCGCAAGACAGGTGTACACGCCGCGATGGGCGCATGTGGACGACAACCATGCCTGGGCAGAGGCTTGGGTGGATGGGAAGTGGCATTATCTGGGGGCTTGCGAGCCTGAGCCAATGCTGAACATGGCTTGGTTCCGAGAGCCTGCCAGACGCGCGATGATGGTTCACACAAAGGTTTATGGAGGCTCCAGTACCGGCGATTTTAAAGTCCGCCGCAATCGCTTCTTTGATGAACTGCAGCTTCTTCCAATGTACGCGCCCGTAGTCGAGCGCCGCGTACGTGTTGTTGATTCTGCAAAAAAGCCAGTTTCAGGCGCTATGGTGGAATTTGGCCTTTATAATTACGCGGAATTTTTTCCATTGGCTTCGCTACTAACCGATTCTCATGGACGCGCCATGCTGCCATCGGGCAGGGGCGACATTAGGATTTGGGCCTACAAAGATGATCTGGCGGGCAGCGGCATACTCAAAGCCAACGCGGATGAACTTGTAATACAGCTTGCTCCTTTAAATACAGGCGACCGCACTGAATTTCTGGATATTGTTCCGCCTGTGGAGCCGATGCCCGAACTTCCCGACGCGACGCGCGGCGCCCGCGAAGCGAATCGTCTGCGATTGGCTGAGGAAGACAGAATCCGCGAAGCGTACATGGCGACGTTTGTCACGGAGGACAGAGCCGAGTCTTTGGCTCAGGATTTGGATATAGATTTCAATCTATTGTGGCCTGTCCTGCGAAAGAGCCAGGGCAATCACGCGGAAATTATCACTTTTTTAAATGCGACACATCCTGAAAACCGCAGGTGGGCTATGGTTCTTCTGGAAGCTGTTTCGGAAAAAGACCTCAGAGATACGCCGGCTTCGGTATTCAGGGACCATCTTGATTTTACGGTTGGAGAAATTGACGAGTTACCGGCTGAGGATGTGGAACTTTTTATTTCAAATGTGTTATCACCGAGAATACATAATGAATTGCTCACCGCGTGGCGGTCCGGGCTGCGAAACTTGTTTGGCGCCGCCGAAATGAACGCTTTCAGGCAGAATCCGTCTAAGGCGGCGGATTGGGTCAGGGCGAATATAAGGATAGAGGCCGATGCTAATTGGTGCGATGTTCCAATGCGCCCTATGGGCGTCGCGGAACTGAGAGTCGCGGATGCCTTGGGGCGCGATATTTTATTTGTGGCCATTTGCAGAGCGGCGGGTGTACCCGCCCGCTTGGAGCCCGGCACATTCGCGCCGCAGTTTTTTAAGGCCAACTGGAAAATGGTCAACTGGAGCGGACAGCCGCCTGCCGCTCTGCCGACGGGTCATGTGGTAATCACCGGGCGCCTGGATACAACGCCTGTTTATTTATCCCATTTTGCCCTGGCGCGTCTCAAGGATGGCCGCTATCAGACTTTGGATTATGAAGATAGGCCGTGGGAATATTTCCAGAGGGGTTTGACGTTGGAGCCAGGCTCGTATTGCCTGACGACCGGCAACCGCCAGGATGACGGCAGCGTTCTTGTCCGGCAGGCTTATTTTGACCTTAAGGCAAATGAAAAGCGCATAGCGCCGTTGGTTATGCGTCCATCTAAGCCGGCGCCTGATCCGCTGGGAAAAATTGATATTAATGTCGCGCTGCCGTCTATACCATTAGTCAGGTCAGGCGCTGAATGGGAAGATGGCCAGCCATACAGCCTGAGCTGGCTTTCTAAGGACAAAGGTTTGATACTTGCCTGGCTTGGAAATGGGGACGAACCAACGCGCCACGCGATGTCTGATCTGGAGCGGCTACGTGAACCCATTGAAAAATGGGGTGGCGGGCTTGTGTTGTTTGTTCAGGCTGCGCCGGAAGGTGAATCTGAATACCTGGATAAAATCCGCGACATGTCCGAGCAGGCCAGGTTGCTGCTGGACAACGACGGGCGGTTGCTTATGGAAACAATGGAAGCAATCAAGCGTCAGCCCACAGATCAATTACCAATAATAATCGGCGTCTCAAGCGCCGGTGAAGTGATCTACTACAGCGAGGGCTACAGGATCGGAGTTGGGGAACAAGTGCTGAAGGCAATCAGGAGGATGGGGAGATGATGGTCAACAGACCTGAAAAATAGCGCGCAGCCTGTTTTTCAGGTCTGTTGGCTATATATATCTGACAAATTCGCTCCTCGTATCTTCCCATTCGCGTTCATCAATGCTTGCCAGGGCGTCCAAATCTTCCGGCTTGGCGTTTGTGTCGTCCACCCATGCTCTGAGGCGCGGGCCGCCGTTGATTAAATCTATGGCAAGCCTGGAGTTTTCGTACTCGTATGGAAAGTCCCGCCACAGGTCATAATCAGGGTACAAAGCGCGGATTGTTTTGAAAGCAAGCGCTTGGAGACGCCACGGCTTAAAAGTTTCAGGGTTATAGTACGGCCCGTCTGTGTGTATTTGGATGCCTTCGCACAATTTGCCCGTGTGTTTATGGAAGGTCGGCTCAAACCAACATGGCCGCAGTTTACAGCCTTGCATCCAGGTTGGGGCCATTTTTTCCATATGCTCCAATACATCCTTGGCGCTTATGTCAGGCGCGCCAAGCACTTCAAGCGGACGGGTGGTACCCCTACCTTCACTCAGCGTGGTACCCTCAATCATTACTGTTCCGGGGTATGCGCGCGCCATCCACAGATTTGGTGCATTGGGACTTGGGTTGATCCATGCGCGTTCCATCAGGGGCCAGCCAAAACCTGGAGCGGCGTACGGGTTCCATCCTTCCATATCTACTATAAGAAAATTAATGTCTAAGCCAAATGTTTTAACAAACCAATGGGCTAGTTCTCCGATTGTCAGGCCATGCCGCATTGACAGTCTGCCTGAGCCAACGAAGGACTCCCATCCCGGTTCAAGCAGGAAGCCCTCTGTATGCCGTCCGATGGGATTAGGTCTGTCCAGTATCCATACTTCTTTTTTGTGTATCGCGGCCGCCTCCAAGACGTACCGCAGCGTTGTTATGAAAGTGTATATGCGGCAGCCGATGTCTT
>JAITCJ010000059.1 GCA_031283145.1 Holophagales bacterium
GTTTCTTCGTTGCGAATCAGGGCGTTTGCGATTATCTGGCTTGCGGAGCGCAGAAGCATTTCCTCTTTCTCCGAAAATACCCTTTCGCTGCGGCAATTATCAAAGCCAATAAAACCCCAGAATTGATTTCTTAAAAATATCGGCGCAATCAAAATGGACAATATGCCTTGCGGGCTGAGCGCGGTTTTTTCATAATCGGACATTTCGCTCACAATGCCGCTGATACAATTCCCCTGTGAAAGCCTTTCCTCCCAACCGGGCACAATGTCGCCGTACAGGGTTTCCACAGCAAGCGCGTAATCATTTTGCGACTCGGCGCCCCCCGACCATTCATAGATTTGAGAACAATATAATTTCCCGTCTTTGACACAATTCTTCCAAATATACACGCGGTCGGCCTCAACCGCCCCTGCCATGATTTCCATGGAGTACGTCAGGTCTTTTTTGAAACTCTCTAAACGGGACTCAAGGATAATGGCCGACACGCGGTTTACCGTACGCAAAAGTTTGGTTTGCTGTTCAATTTCGCTCATCATTCGCTTGTGTTCACGCAGGTCGTGCATATACGCAACTATGGCGTCGCCGTCCTTGAGTTTGATTCGCGCAAGCGCGATTTCCATAGGTACCGGTGTTCCGTCCTGCGTCTGGTACATCCACTCGGAAACGATATGACCATCGTCAAAGCATTTTCTTAACATAGCAAACGCGGTTTCGCGCGAGGGTCTTCCGTCCGGCTGGTATTCAGGCCAACTGCTGATATGATTTTCAATAAGCTCCTGTTTGCTCCTGAATCCGTAAAGCCGTACGGCAGTCTCGTTGCAATCAATAATTTTCAGGTCGCGATTCCACAACACGCAGCCGAACGGCGTGGCGTTAAGCAGGATCGTTAAGCGCTCGTTAGCTTCGCGGATTTTTACGGCTTCTTCCTGACGGGTTACGGCGCTTGAAATCATCAGGCTTGTTGAACGGAGGATATCCGCTTCATCATCTTTAAATACACGTTCACTGGTTCTGTCCTCAAACATCACATAACCCCAAAAGCTGCCGTCCGTAATTACGGGGGAGATAAAGACGGATATGCAGCCGAAAGATTGCAGCAGCGCGGCTTCGGGCAGCAGACGCGCCGGACCGTTAATAGCTTCGCCCGCCGAAAGCACTTTTTCCCATCGCGGCATCCAATCGGACACTTTAATATCCGTGAATTGCTCTGCCGTAGGGGTAGTGCCGCCGTCGGTCCTGTCCCAGCGAAAAACCTGCCCCCCGTGCAGACCGTCAGGTTCCATTACATTACGCCATACCGTCACTCTGTCTAAATTCAGTACATTGACAACAAAGCCGATTCCGTCCGTCATCGAATCTTTGAAATTCTCTTCCTTTTGCGCCAGAAGCAAGACAGCCGTTTCATTCAGCGCGCTGATTATTTTTTCCTTGTACAAAATGGTTTCCCGCGCGTTTACGATGTTGGTTATGTCTGTGCCGAATTCCAGGTGAGCTTTCCGTCCGCCTGGCCAGTCAATCAGCCGTCCAACTTTATTATATGTTTTGCCGTTTAATTCCTTATGCTCCCATATGACAACTTTTTTAGGCTCTTTTTCCAACTGATAATATGGACAGTAATCACACATTTCAGTTTGGCCGCCCAAAACCTCATAGCACATCTTTCCCGTCACATCACCGGTAACGCCGAATTGGCTTAATATGTGTTCGCTGGCGAAGAGAAGCTCTCCGGTTTCAGGAACGGTAACGCAAACAAGCAAGTTCATTCCGTTCATGATTTTTTTCAAAGTATCCAGTTGTCCTTCAATTTCTTTTGCACGCTCTTTTTCAGCTCGGGTCCGCTCCGAGATTTCTTCGATCACGCGCAGTTTCATCGCTATGATAGAACGCTCTAAAACGGCAAATTCATCGGCGCGCCGAAACTTTGGCTGTAAGTCCAAATCTCCGGCGGCGCTTCCATGCCAATTCAAATTTTCGCCAGTCAAAAAAGCCTCCGTGTTTTTTACCAGCGTTACTATCGGTGAAATCACATGCCTTTGCAACACATATGAATCAGTGGCGATAATGGCGATAAAAATAAACAGCGATGCGATACTGAATAAAACGAGCGCTGATTTCCGATCGCTCATGATCTGGTCTATTGAAATGCCGACTCCGGCATAACCGGCGACACTCCCGTCCTCGCGGTAAATAGGCTCAAATACATAGAGAAGCCGACCGAGATTACCGCTTGAAAACAGAGGCTCCACATGTTCGCCGCGACAAAGGGCGTTTGTATAGTCGCCGCGGCTCACACCTATCGCGTCCGCCCAACTGAGTGAATCGCCTAAATTCAGCGGTTTTCTTTCATTGGTGTCAAAAATGAATGTCGGGCCGTCTTCCGTCATTCGGGTAACAAAAACGTATGACAGTTTGTGTTCCCTTTGCATGGTACGCAAATGACGCAACATGGCTCCATACTCAGCGTCCTTTTCAAGTGTGGAAATGTATCTGTCAATTAATTCGCTGTTTATGATACATGCCACTGTCCGGGACACTGCGGCGGCCCTGTTAATATATTCCGTTTCTATGCGCTGTTTAAAACCATAGTTTACAATGCACAGCACAACAATACATAACGCAAGCGTCACAAGCACAGCGATGACTATCAGGCGAAACAGTAGCGATTTTTTCAGGGGAACAGAGACATCCTCACCGCCAGCGGATTTTTGTGAATTGTCGGCTGTGATTTGATTGTTCATAGCTTTCAAGAATATATGAAAAACTAAAAAATAAATAGTATTTTATTTGGGACTGTCTTTCATGCAGACACGCAAAAGCCCCACAGACTTTTTGCGTCAAACACCATGTATAATCTCTTTTGAAGAGTCTGATTGTCCCGCGGGAGGCTGCAACAAGTGAAAGTATTGCTTAAGATAACGGGCATGACTTGCGCGGCATGTTCGGCAAGGCTTGAGCGTTCAATCGGCAGTATGGAAGGCGTTGATAAATGCTCTGTAAATTTAGCCGCCGAAATCATGGTGGTTGAGTTCGACACCGCGAAAACAGACATTGATATTGTCGGAAAAAGTATCGAAAAGGCAGGATATGGCTGGTCCGAAATAAGAGACGACGCGATTGAATACGAGCCGCTGAAAGAAAATGAAATCAAAGCTCTGTTGTTTAAGTTTATCGTGGCGGCTGTGTTTGCCGTACCTCTCTTGTATATTGCCATGGGACATATGCTGCCGTTTGAATGGCACTTGCCGCTTCCAAAAATACTTCATCCGGAGAACTGTCCGCTTAATTTCGCGCTCGTTCAAATCGCCCTGCTGTTTCCTGTTATCATTGCGGGGCGCGGTTTTTATATCGCGGGGTTCCGAGCGATATGGCTTCGCTCACCTAACATGGACAGCCTGATAGCTGTGGGAACATCGGCGGCGGCGCTGTACAGTCTATACGCGGCGTATCAGGTCGCGCGGGAGCGTTTTGCGTTTGCGGAGCATTTGTATTTTGAAACATCCGGAGTAATAATCGCGCTGGTACTGCTTGGAAAATTATTGGAAGCCGTTTCAAAAGGAAAGACGAGTGATGCGATAAAAAGACTGATGAATCTCAGGCCAAAAACCGCCGCTGTCATAAGAGGCGGGATGGAGGCGGAATTGCCAATCAGCGAGGTTGTGTCGGGCGATATTATTATTGTCAAACCAGGCGGCAAAATCCCGGTTGACGGCGTTGTTATTGAGGGCACGGCGACTATTGATGAATCTGCGCTCACAGGCGAAAGTATGCCGATTGAAAAAAAAGCCGGTGATTTTGTTTATGCCGCGAGCATTAACAAAAACGGCCTGATTAAATTCAGGGCGGCAAAGGTGGGCGCGGATACTCTGCTGGCTCAAATTATCAAGCTCGTTGAGGGGGCGCTGGAGAGTAAAGCGCCTATCGCTCAGATGGCGGACGCGGTCGCGGGGGTTTTTGTGCCAGTTGTATTTTGCGTAGCGCTGGCCGCCTTTGCGGGCTGGAGTATAGCGACAAAGGACCTTGGTTTCGCGTTGATGATTTTTATATCCGTACTCGTCATATCCTGCCCGTGCGCCCTGGGGCTTGCCACGCCCACGGCGATACTGGTAGCCACGGGCAAAGGCGCTGAAGCCGGCATACTCATTAAAAGCGGCGCGGCTCTGGAAACCGCGCACAAAATACAAACCATTGTCTTTGATAAAACCGGCACCATTACTGAGGGGAAACCCGAAGTTACGGATGTGGTCGCGTCAAACATTGATAAGCGGAGGCTATTACAACTTGCCGCGTCCGCAGAAAAGGGCAGCGAACACCCCCTTGGCGAAGCCATAGTAAAGTACGCGGAAAAAGAAAACTTGATTATGCTCCCGCTAACGGACTTTGAAGCGCGTGCGGGCATGGGGGTTAGCTGCTGTATAGACGGGCAGGCTATTTTGATTGGAAATGTCAGACTGATGAACCAGCATGGTATTTCCATGAGCAATGTGAACGCCGAAGCTAACCGCTTTGCGGATAGCGGCAAGACGCCTGTGTACATTGCCGTAAATAATCAAATAGCCGGAATTATCGCTGTTGCCGATGTTGTAAAGAAAAACAGCGCGGACGCAATCAAAAGACTTGCCGATATGGGTATTGAAATAGTTATGATAACTGGCGACAACAGCCGCGCGGCGGAAGCGATAGCCAAACAGACGGGTATAATGCGGGTGTTGTCGGAAGTTCTGCCGCAGGACAAATTCAATGAAGTCAAAAAACTCCAATCAAGCGGCAAAATAGTTGCCATGGTGGGTGATGGCGTCAATGACGCTCCTGCGCTCACGCAGGCCGATATAGGCATCGCCATCGGGAGCGGAACGGATGTCGCTATGGAGTGCGCGGACATTGTGCTTACGCACGGCGATTTGATGGGCGTCTCCGCCGCTGTCAGTCTGTCAAAAGTCACCATCCGAAATATCAGGCAAAATTTGTTTTGGGCCTTTGGCTACAACATAGCAAGTATTCCTGTGGCGGCGGGCGTATTGCATATCTTCGGCGGCCCGCTGCTGTCGCCGATAATAGCGGCGGCGGCTATGAGTTTATCAAGTGTGTCGGTAATTACAAACGCGCTGAGACTAAAAAAATATGACACAAATGTATGACTTTGTGTAAAATTGAGATGGTGTGAAATTGCACTCAACATTTATGGAGCTTGCAATGTTGCCGATATTCCTCTCTATGGCTCTATCCTTTAGCCCTGTTGATATAAAGAGCGACCCTTTACTGGACGCTCCTTTTTGCACGTATGGGGGCAAGCCAGGCACTCCTTTTCAGTTTGCAATATGTAGTTGCGGCGCATCTATAACAGATTTACCACCCCATGTGTTTGATTTTATTCAAAGGCACAGAAAGAATAGCAGTGCTTGTTGTAGTGTTTTCCGTCCGTTTGGGATAGCTGATGGCACTGCCGAAGAACCTGGACCAGTGTGGTG
>JAITCJ010000150.1 GCA_031283145.1 Holophagales bacterium
GGGATAATCCGGTGTCGCGGAAAACCGTGAGCGGCCAAAACACACTCTGCTTCATCATTGTCATAATTGACACAAACCACGACAGTCGCGTTGGCAAAGTCATTTTTCAAGGTCTGCGGACCAATTACGGGGACGCCGGAAAATTCATCGCTGACGCCTTGCGGATCGCAAATACAGGCTGCCTGTAGCCCTCGTTCCTTGAAAAAATTCAGAATCTCCGCGCTTACCAGCGATGTCAGTCCATATAACACAATAGGGCGCTCACCAAGCGCGTCTTTGAGCGTGCGGAAAATCCGGTCAATTTCCTCATTCAGGCGTTCATTGAAAGCCAGACATTCACACAAGGCACTGTTGAAATCCGCAATCATGGCACCTCTCACGATAATATATAAATATATAGCCAATTAACCCGAAAAACAAGCCGCGCTCTGTTTTTCGGGTTAATTGAAGCAGTTGCTTTTGCCTGAAATTTTACTTTAGAATCTGGATATGTACAGGCCGAGCAAAAAGGACGGTGTTGGCCCAAAGGAGAGGTCGCTTTGGGGCGACCTGATCTCAATTGGCATGGTATTCCCGATAGCGATTGTTTTGGGCTGGTATCTTGGTCAGTGGATTGGGGGCATGTTAGGTCATCCGAGGCACGGGCGGCTGATTGGTCTGGCCTTTGGCGTAATCAGCGGCTTTTGGGAGCTTTTCAAAGTAGCCAGACGATTGGAAAAATTTGACGACTTAAATAAAATTGACAATGGGTCTGAGGAAGACGCCAATGACGGTTCAAATGAATAATTCAAACGGAGCGGCGCATTTGCGTTGGATTGAGCGATTCCATTTAGCTCTGTTGCCACTGGGGACTTTCGCTTGGGTTATAAAGTCTGTAATATCATCGGTTATTTTTTTGTTCGCCGGACTGGTGAGTTTTCTTTTGTGGGTTACACAAAAGTGGACTGTTGAAAGAATGCTCACGCCGTCTAAAAAACGGCGATGGTTTTATGGCCTGCTGGGATTATCCAAACTTGTGTTGATCGCGTTTTCTTTGAATGCTATAGTCAAGTACTTCCCAACGGAAGTGCTTCCGTTCGTGACCGGGATACTGCTCTTCGTCGCGGCCATTCTGCTGGAAGCGGCGAGGCTGTTAATCCGCTCCTTCCGCTCCGCTTGTGATGATGGAAACCAGCTATGAGGTTGAACCATGGAACACCACGCGTCGTATTTGGCTAAATTATTGACAGATTTGTTGCGCCTCCCCAGGTACATATGGGGCGATGGCGCTTTTGCTCATGGGCAGGCGCTCTCGGTTCTGGAGCGATATGACCACTTGTTTGCCGCGCTTTTAGCCGCGCTTTTGACTGTGCTTCTTGTGTACATGCTCAGGAACAGGATGTCCAAAGTGCCGGGTCCTTTTCAGCAGATAATGGAGACCGCCGTTTCTTTTGTCCGCAATTTGGTTGGCGAAAACATTGAGCATCACCCCGAAAAGTACGTCCCTCTGGTCGGTACTCTGGGTTTTTTCATTTTGCTGAACAACCTCTTCGGCCTTGCTCCTCTGCCATCCGCGACGGGAAACTGGAACGTGACGCTGGGATGCGCTCTGGTGGTCTTCTGCTACTACAACTGGCATGGTATGAAAGAACACGGTTTCTTTAAGTACTGGGGGCATTTTTTGGGGCCTGTCTGGTGGCTTGCCCCGCTCATGTTCCCGATTGAGATGATAGGGCTTTTGTCACGTATCCTGAGCCACAGTCTGCGCCTGTTCGGCAATATTGCCGGCGAGCATGTTGTGGCGGCTATATTTTTTGGCATGATGCCATTCCTGCTTCCTGTGCCGATGATGTTCCTCGGTATTTTCTTCGGCCTGATTCAGACCTTTGTCTTTATCATGCTCGCTACCATCTACATTTCAGGCGCCGTCAGCCATGAACACTGACATGAACGCTTATTACGGTTCGATGGATTCCGAACCCGTCGAATCCTTTTTTTGAGGTGCAATATGAAAAAATTCCTTATAACCGCTCTCTTTTTCGCAATAGCCGTTGCCGCTTTCGCGCAGGCCGCACCGGACGTGGCGGAGAATGCCGTTGAAACAGCCGCCGCCGTTGTCAATAACAGCTTTTTCAGCGGACGCTATGTGGCCCACTTATCCTTGGGTATTGCCGCTTTTGGCTGCGGTATGGGTCAGGGCAAGGCAGTCGCCGCCGCTTGCGAAGGTATCGCGCGCAACCCCCAAGCCGCCGGCAGCATAAGGACTACCATGATCATTGGTCTGGCCCTCATCGAAGCGCTGGTCATCTACTCGTTGGTAGCGGCTTTCGCAATCGGATAACCGGTCGCCATAGGAGATTCGTTGACTTTATAACTCGCGCGGTTTTTTCTTTTCGTTTGTTCCGCGCGAGTTGTACGTGTACAAATGCCTGATATAAACAATTTTAGTTTATCCGATGAAATCACCCATGTTGTCTTGGGGGGGAAAGTCTTTATTGACCAAGATGGACTGGATATTACATCTTATGCCCAGGCTTATGATTTCGCGTTAAATTACGGGTTTGACATGAACCTGCCGCTTCAAAGGTCCCAAGTAATAAAAATATTTAAAGAAGCACTGTTGTTCCTGCAAAATGTTGTATTAGAAGATACAGAATTAAAAATTCCGGCCAAGGTATCCGAATCGGAAGACCCCCTTGACCTCTTGGTCTGGGCAAGCACAATACCGCGTGACAACATAGCCAGATGGAGCTGTGCAGTCCTTTGCATAATGCATACATTATTTTATATAGACAATAATGTTTTTATGCACTTTCTGTCGAATATTCAACAGCAAATATTTGAGAGGTATGAGCGCTATTTAATTCAAAAACAAGATGGAAGTTGCGTCTTTAAGGGCGACTACGAAGTCCCTATATTGAACATAAAGCGCAAAGAGAGTAAAAACAGATATTCCTTGTTGCTCAAGCTGTTGCAAAAAACAGAAAACGTGGCTGAAACGATATATGACCACATCGGCATCAGAATTGTCACCGAAGATTTATTAGATGTTTTATTGGTGTTACGATTTTTTATTGACCACAATGTTTTTCAGGCCGCGCACATCAAACCTTCCCGTACGCGCAATTTGATGATAGACGTTACACTGCTGGAAGAGTGGTTGAGAATGTTGCCGGACAATTTTTTAGTCAAAGACCTGCCACCCGCCGAAAGGCAGGATATTTGCGAAAGGCTGGTTCAAAGAGCCGGTCAGCCCGCCGTTAACCCTTATTCCAGCCGCGACTACTCCGCGCTGCAATTCACAGTAAACACCTTAATGCGCCTGCCTGGGCCAGGCGTATCGGCATTGGAAAAAATACAAGAAATTTTTAAGGAGGGAAACAACCCTGAAATGACCGACCGGTTTCATATTCAGGACTTAATTCAAGCCCAGGAAGAATTTACCTTTTTCTTTCCCCATGAAGTTCAAATCATGGAAAAAGCTGATTTCTACAGCTCGCGCTTAGGACCCGCGTCTCACGCGGAGTACAAAAACAGACAGCGCGAAGCGGTCAGGAAAAGGCTTCTCAAGGGGATATTGCCCCAGGAGGCAACATGCTGAATATACAGACAAAGCAAGAAGGAAATGCTTCGGTAGTATCCGTCAAAGGCAAAATCAACTTTGAAGTCACTACTCAACTCAGAGAAGCCATCAAAGACCTGATTGCCACCCAACAACCAAAACTCCTTGTTGTGAATCTGGAGGGAGCGTCTTTTATTGATTCATCAGGACTGGGTCTCTTGGTCGCAGCCCGCAGCAGCGCGGACAAGAGCGGCAGCCGATTACACATCTGCTGTATTCCGCCCCAGGTGAAGAAGGTCTTTGACCAAACAAATCTCACAAACTATTTCAGTATTTTTGCCACCGAGCAAGACGCTCTGCGCGCCTGAACCCATCACAGCCATGCCTCAGACGTCAAAAGGCCTAGTCCTGATAGCAGACGCGGAAAGCTCTGTAAGAGATGTCATGCACTTTTATCTAAGGCGGGCCGGTTACCAAGTCTTGCAAACCGCCGATGGACATGATGTCCTTATTGAAATGGCCAAAGTGCAGCCGGACCTGATCCTGGCCGATCTCTCATTGCCGGGGATCAGCGGCGACCACTTATGCAAAATAATCAAAAAGAATCCCGATACCAGGGACTTGTACATCATTTTGATGACGCGGGCCACCGACATATCGGAAAATGAGACGACAATAGAAGCGCTGAACATTGGCGCGGACGACACCATTATCAAGCCGTTGCGCGGTCAGGAACTGATAGCCAGAGTTGACAGCGCTTTCCGCATTATCAGTATGCAGAAAGAAATCAAACAGCGTAACCGCGAGCTTACAGCTTACCGCGAAAGTGTACAGCGCGACATAAAACTGGCCGCGCTCCTACAGTTGAGCTTGTTGCCGGAGGCCGGCGCGGTCGGGCCTTACCACTACACGCACATATACAAGCCTGTCGGCGGGATCGGCGGCGACATTTACGCTGTATCTCCGCTTCCGTATGGAGGGGTCGCCATTATGATCGCGGACGTCAGCGGACATGGAGTTACGGCATCGCTCATATCCACAATGGTCAAAACAAGTTTTGAGAATCACATACGCACCCGCGGCGGTCCTTTAATATGGGCTCAATGTATGAATCGTGACCTCGCGCGCAATACGCTGGAAGAACAGTACGCCACCGCTTTCATAGCAAGATTGGATCCAACGGCAGGCACAATATCCTACGTCAGCGCCGGTCATGAATCCGCTATTTACATAGCCGACGGACTCTCAGGTGAGCCGCGCCATCCGACCATTCTCAATAATGCCTGTTCTCCCCTGGGTATGGATGAAAGCATGTCTTTTTCGGAGTACACCGCCCCATTTACTTCCGGAGACCGCTTGATTCTCTACACAGACGGCCTCGTAGAAGCCGAATCAAGCTCCAATAAAATTCTGGGCAGCGATGGCCTGCTGGGGTTTTGTTCCGAAATGCCGTCCGAGCTGGAAGACGCCGCGGCATTGATATTTGATCAAGCTCAGCTATTCATTGATCCGAATAAATTTACCGATGACATCACATTGCTTGTGATAGATCATGTAGCCAATTAACCTTAAAAACAGGCTGCGTTCTGTTTTTAAGATTGAAGTAATCGCAACTATACCCAATCAAATTCCGCTGTGAAGTGGCGCAGGAACTGGGCTTGTTTGGTTATGCGGACGCCGCGTATTGTTTTGGCGCTGGCTTTTACTTCCGCCAAGGCTTCCGCCGCAAAGTCAAAGTGGCTTTGCGTGTACATTCTGCGCGGGAAGGCCAGGCGGACCAACTCCATGTTGTGATAGGTTTCTCTGCCATCCGGCAAACGTTTGCCAAACATGACAGACCCAATTTCCACGCCGCGTATGCCGCCTTCAATATAGAGAGCGTTGCACAGCGACCAGGCGGGGTATTGTTCAACGGGCATATCCGGTAAAACGCTCTTAGCGTCAATATAAACGGCGTGACCGCCTGTGGGTTTGACAAAATCAATGCCCGCCGCTTCCAGTTTTTCGCCTAAGTACTCGGCAGTGCGCAGTCTGTACCTGAGGTAGTCTTCATCCATGCCTTCCAGGATTCCCACGGCCAGGGCTTCCAGGTCGCGTCCCGCCATACCGCCATAGGTGATGAAACCCTCGGAGAGTATCAGCATTTCGCGCACTTTATCCAGCCATTGATCGCTTTTAAGGACAATAAAACCGCCGATATTGACCATTCCGTCTTTTTTGGCGCTCATTGTCGCGCCGTCGGAATAGCTGAATGTCTCCCGGCAGATTTCTTTTATTGATTTTTGCTCATAGCCCGGTTCGCGCATTTTGATGAACATGGCGTTTTCCGCAAAGCGGCAGACGTCCATAATAAGTGGTTTGTTGTACTTTTTGAGCAGTTGGCTGTATTCGCGGATGTTGGTCATTGAAACCGGCTGTCCGCCGCCGGTGTTGTTGGTGATGGTCAGCATCCCGAATGGTATGCGTCCGCT
>JAITCJ010000154.1 GCA_031283145.1 Holophagales bacterium
ACCGGGCGGCAGACTACAACTTCCGCCGCTTGGCTGCAAACTCCTTATGGCGGGACTCTGATTGATACGCCCGGTATAAGGACGCTGTCTGTTCGCGGCTTGAGCAGGGAACTGTTAGCTAAGGTTTTCCCTGAATTTCCTCCGGAGTGGATTGAAGACCCGATGGCTTTAGACCCCGATGATGAGGAACTGAATATTCCGTATCCCGAACGCCTTTTGAGCCTCCAGCGCCTTTGGGACGAGATGGCCGCCAGGAATCCCAATCAGAATGTTTATAGGTGATTTTCAGGACCGTTGCCTGTAGCCGCCGCTTGGGTTATCCTCAATTACATCGCTAGTATCTGTGTAATGGAGGATGGAATGTTCAAAACCATTGAAGAAGCGAAGCGTCATATTGATGAAAATGGGTATCAGGTAGTTGATCTGAAGTTCAGCGATCTATGGGGGAAATGGCGCCATGTGACCATTCCCAAGGGTCAGTTTAACGAACACCTTTTCCGCGACGGAGTGGGCTTTGACGGCTCTTCTGTGGGGCTGAAATCCGTCAAGTCGGGCGACATGGTACTTCTGCCCGATCTGAAAACAGCTTTTCACGATCCGTTTTGCGAACACCCCACACTGAGTTTCATCTGTTCCGCGTATGAAGCGGATTCAAAAAAACCATTTGCCTGCGACCCAAGAAACATTGTAATTCGCGCCGAAGAATACTTACGATCTTCAGGTATCGCGGATGAGAGCGTCTGGGGACCCGAATACGAATTCTATGTATTCAACCATGTGGAAGTTGAAAACAGCGTGAACACCGCCTCTTATCGGATTGACTGTCTGGAAGCCGATTGGAACGCTTCAATGGGGCCTCATGGCCATTACATTTCGCTTCACGGCGGATACCACGCTATTCGTCCCAGAGACCAGTTCCATGACATGCGCACGGAAATGTGCCTGGAGCTTGAAGCCATTGGCGTTGAGGTCAAATACCACCACCACGAGGTTGGCGGACCGGCTCAGTGCGAAATTGAGACGCCGCTGTTTGGTATTTTGGAGACGGGCGACAGTTGCCAGAAAGTTAAATATGTGACCAAGAACGTAGCGGTGCGACATGGACAGAGCGTTACTTTCATGCCCAAGCCGCTGTTTGGTGAGGCCGGAAGCGGTATGCACTTTCACCAGATGCTCCGCAAGGCCGGCAAAAATCTTTTCTATTCCAAAGATGGCTATGGATTCATGAGTCAACTGGCCCTTTGGTACATCGGCGGCGTCCTCAAACATGGAGCGGCGCTGCTCGCCATTACGAACCCAAGCACCAACAGCTACAGACGCCTGATTCCTGGTTATGAGGCTCCCATCAACGCATTCTTCAGCCTAGGCAACCGCAGCGCCGCCATTCGCGTACCCAAGTACGCGGATCAAGAAGATACGGCTCGCTTTGAATTCAGGCCGCCGGATGCCACATGTAATATATATCTGGCTCTGGCCGCCCAGCTCATGGCGGGTATAGACGGCATACTAAACAAGATTGACCCGACCGCCGAAGGATTTGGGCCATTCGACGTGAACCTGTTTAGTTGGTCGGAAGAAGAGCGCAAAAAGATCAGAGCGCTGCCAACCAGTCTGGATCAGGCATGTGACGCGCTGGAACAGGACCACGATTTTCTGCTGGCCGGCGGCGTATTTGACAAGCTCCAGTTGGAAGACTGGCTTAAAGCCCTGCGCCAGCATCAAACTTCAGTGAATAACAGACCCCATCCGTTTGAAATATCGCTGTACTATGACGCTTGATACGGCGGTTTCATAGATGGACTCTGCTGTAAAATAAAATATTGAAACCCATGAGGAGGAAAACATGGCTTTGACTTTGCGCTCGGCGCTTTCCGCTGTCTGTTTGGCTCTTTTGTCAGGAGCGCTGACTGCTGACGAGGGGATGTGGACTTTCGACAATTTGCCGCTTAAAAAAATGCTGGCTAAGTATGGCTTTGCGCCGGACAAGCAATGGCTGGAACTCGCCCAACTGTCCGCGGTGAATTTTGGCGGCGGCAGCGCTTCTTTCATAAGCAGCAATGGATTGTGTATTACCAATCACCATGTCGGGCGCGGCTCGCTCCAGCGCTTGTCAACCAGAGAAAACGACTACATCAAAAATGGCTTTATCGCCCGCTCGCTTGATGAAGAGCTGAAAGTCCCCGGTATGACAATACGCACTGTGATGCAAATGGAAAATGTGACGGATATTGTTAATGCCGCCATAAAGCCGAACATGTCGGCAAAAGCCGCGGCTGACGCAAGGCAAAAGGCATTTGCCGATATTGCCGGCGAACTCGGCAAAAAAACAGGGCTGGAGCCTCGCCAAGTCTCGCTCTACCGAGGCGGCGAGTATTGGGTGTATCTGAATAAATTACATAGTGATGTGCGCCTGGTTGCGGCGCCTGAGACACAAGTCGGCTCTTTTGGCGGCGATCCTGATAATTTTACCTATCCGCGCCATGACCTGGATTTTTGTATATTCCGCGTGTATGAAGACGACAAGCCATACAGACCGTCACATTTTTTGAAAATGCCCACAACGCCTTTGAAAGCCGGAGACCTGACCTTTGTCATTGGCAACCCTGGCCGGACAGAGCGCCAGTTGACTTACGCGCAAATGTGTTACAACCGCGATTACACGGCTCCGGCCACTATTGCCAGCCTTAAAGCCCGCAGGGAGAGTATTCTTGCCGAAGCGGCGGCCAGCGCGTCTGAAGACGACCGTAGGCGTATCATGGCTTCTATATTCGGCGTTGAGAATAGCCTGAAAGCCAATCAAGGCTACTACAGGGGTCTGATTGACACTGCCGCCATGGCTAAGATCAAAGCGGCGGAAGATGAACTCAAGGCAAAGATAAACGCCGACGCGAAGTTAAAAGCAGAGGCCGGCGATAGTTTTGCCAGGATAGACGAATCGGTGAAAATGCTGATCTCCGTATTTAAAGATCAACAAGTGGTCGCAGGATTCAACGGGGACTTGGCCAGCCGCCTCGCCGCCATTGTCGGGTTGATAACAGATCCCCCTCAGACTTCAGACAACCCCCGCCTCGCGGCTCAGCAAAATCAGGCAAGGGAACGCGCCATTGGGGAATTTGCCTTTGACAGGGAAAGAGAAACCGTTGCTCTTGCGGCGGCTCTTGAACGCGCCAGGGCGGAGTTGGGCGCAAAACACCAATTTGTCGTGTCAGTTCTTGGGAGTAAATTATCTAGGGAAGTCGCCGAAACTGCCGTTGGCGGGACAAGTTTAGATCGGGCTGAGGCTCGCAAAGCCCTGCTTGATGGCGGCAAAAAAACACTGGACGCCTCAAAAGACCCCTTGCTGGCAATTATCCTAAAGGTCAGAGATATACAGACGCGCGTTAATAAAACGCAAAGCGATGCTCGCGCTATTGTTGACGAACACGCGCCCCGTATCGCCAAAGCCCGCTTTGCCGTCTATGGCAAAGAAATGTATCCTGACGCTACCGGGACGCTTCGGCTTACCTATGGCGCGGTCGAAAGCTACGACGCCAATGGCACCAAGATTCAGCCGTTTACTACTTTCTATGGACTGTACGACAGGCATATAGGATGGGGCGGCAATGCCGCCAACGCGGAAAACGGCGCGTGGACATTGCCTGAAAAGTGGCTGACCTTAAAGGACAAATTGAATTTGGAGACGCCGCTCAATTTTGTTCACACGGTGGACACCATCGGCGGCAACAGCGGCAGCCCGGTAATGAATACCAGGGGCGAAATCGTGGGTCTGTTGTTTGACGGCAACTTTGAGGGTCTGCCGAGCAATTATTTCTATGATGAAAAGCTGAACCGTTCTGTCAGCGTGGACATAAGAGCCGTCTTAGAAGCGCTCAATAACGCGTACGACGCCGGTTTCCTGGTTGAGCAGATGGGACGTTAACTGACAATAACTTATAGTTATTCATTTTCAGGAGAACACATGCGTTTAGCACTCACCGCGCTTTTACTGGCCGCCATCGCGGCGCCGATACTCCGCTCCGACGAGGGGATGTGGACTTTAGACAACATGCCTGTCAAGAAATTGATGGAAAAATATGGATGGGCGCCGGATAGCGCTTGGCTGGACCATGTTCGCATGTCTTCCCTGCGCTTTCCGGGCGGGTCAGGTTCCTTTGTCAGTAAAGACGGCCTGGTTTTGACAAACCACCACGTAGGACATGACTCGATTCAGTCTGTGAGCAAAGACGCCGACTATGTGAGAGATGGTTTTGTGGCGACGTCACGCGACCGTGAAATAAAGGTTCCCGGTCTTAAGCTCATGATGCTCAAAGAGACCGTCAATATTACCGCTGAAGTCGAAAAGGCCGTTCCGGCGGCCGCGGATGAAAAAGCGGCCACAAAGGCGCGTATCGCGGCCGTAAATAATGCCGTTAAAGCCCATACAGCGAAGACGGGGCTTATGTGCGAGCCTGTAAACCTGTATCAGGGCGGCGAATACTGGATTTACGCGTACAAAGCCTTTGAGGACGTGCGCTTGGTCGCCTGCCCGGAATACCAGGTCGCGGCCTTTGGCAAAGAGGACGACAACTTTACATGGCCCCGCCATGACCTGGATTTCAGCCTTTTCCGTATCTATGAAAACAACAAGCCCTATCAGCCTGAACACCACCTGACATGGAGTACCACGGGTACTAAAATCGGCAGCCTGACTTTCACGTCAGGTCATCCTGGCTCAACTTCCCGCCTGAATACCATTGCCCAGATGAACTACGATCGGGATGTTCGATATCCTCCCATACTAAAGCTGCTTGAAGCCAGGGCGATCCAGTTGAGGGAAGTAGCCCGTAAGAGCAAAGAGGGCGAGCGTGAGGTTTCGGCTCAGTTAATGAGCGTTGAAAACAGCCTTAAAGCAATCACGGGCTACCACAAGGGTCTGCTGGACAAGGACGCGATGGCCGGAGTCCAAAAGGCGGAGAACGAGTTGAAGGCAAAAGTCATGGCCGATCCAAAGCTGAAAGCTATGGCCGGCGACAGTTGGGATAAGATCGAAAAGGCCATTGCCAATCGTGAACTGCTGACAAAGGACAGCCAATATACAAATCTTGCCAGCGCCCCCACGCTGTTTTTGGCTTTGAATTACATTCGTTCACTGAATGAGGCGGCCAGACCGGCGGACGACAGACTGATGGGATATCAGACTGACAGCGAACTGGCAAAAATCAAAGAAAACTTCATTGACGGCCCCAAAGAAGACACGGCAAAAGAAATCGCCGCGTTCACAGCCGCGCTGACTGCCGCTCGAAGCGGTCTTGGCGACTCCCATACCTTTGTAAAGACTATTCTCAACGGCAAAACTCCGGCTGATGCCGCCAAATTTTTAATAGAAACAACTAAGCTGAGAGATAAATCGTTACGCAATTCATTGGTAAAAGGCGGATTAAAGACCATCGCCAAGTCTAAAGACCCGATGGTTGAAGTCGCCTACAGATTAGAACCCTACATGACAAACTTTCGCAGGCAGAACGATGACTATGGCTCAATCATCGCGGATAACGCCGCCAGAATAGCAAAGGCGAGATTTGACGTCTATGGGCACGATGTTTATCCGGACGCGACATTCACACTTCGTTTATCCTACGGCGACGTGGAGACGTATCCTATGGAAGGGACTCTGGCCCAGCCATACACTACATTTGCCGGCCTCTATGACCGCGCCGATTCCTGGGGGCCGGAAGCCCGATGGGGCTCCTGGAGCCTCCCGCAGCGCTGGATAGAAAAGCGGTCCCGCCTGAATCTCAGCACACCTTATAACTTGATCACCAATAACGACATAACCGGCGGTAACAGCGGCAGCCCCATCATAGACCAAAAAGGCGAACTGGTCGGTCTGGCCTTTGACGGCAATATACACAGCCTAGCGGGCACATACTATTTCGACGCTAAAATAAACCGCACCATCGGCGTTGATTCGCGCGGCATTCTCGAAGCCCTAGAAAAGGTCATGGAAGCCGGACACCTGGTTAATGAAATATTGGGGAAGTGATTTATATAGTCAATAAACCTGAAAAACAGCTTGTGCTATGTTTTTCAGGTTTATTGAGAGCGCTTTCCTGGAAGATATAGCTATTCAACTTGAAAGAAGTCTATATTGCGCGAAATGTTGAACTACTATATCAGACCTTTGGACGTTAAGCACGAAAGCTATCGTAATCAGTGTTAATATCAACATCAATTACGAAAGCTATCGTATTTAGCGTAAGTCAATGACGCACGGGTACGATTCCATCTGATAGTGGCTTAACTACGAAAAGTTGAACTGCTATACCATGCGTTTTTCGTCTGCGCCTGTCGTTCCGCTTTTAATACCAACTTGCAATCAAACGTAATGCCGTTTGATTGCAAGTTGGTATAAGTCCGCGCCTATGACTTCATTCCGTTTTTCAGTTTCTTGGTTGCGTAGTGGTTGCAAATTAAAAACAGCCGCCAAGTGACGGCGGCTTTAAACGCTTGCTTTTACTGGTGGTCCCTTCCGGGCTCGAACCGGAGACCCGCTGATTAAGAGTCAGCTGCTCTAACCAACTGAGCTAAGGGACCGTCAATAAGTGTATCCGTTTCCGCCACAGAATCAAGGGGTAAAGTGAAAGGAATGTTGACAGCGGCGTTGGATTGGATTACGTTTGATCCGGTTTTGGGACGCTTGCGATGCTGTATCCGCTGGCAGGTGTGCTTTGATCATCGCCGAGAAAGCGTTGAAAGCGAAAAATGCTGTGGCGGCGAAATCAACTGTGACAAGTAATCGCGCAAAGTCTGTCATGCCGCCGTTCAGCGCTGCGCTCAAAAATGTGATATGGTGTTAATTTGTAAGGTGTAGAGGAAACATGATTTTCTGGGGTTTATTCATTCTGTTGCTCCCTGTGCTGCTTGTAATTTTGTTGCTTTGCTTTGTGCGCGATCTTTTAAGTGAAGTCGGCCGCTTTGTTGAAATTATCCTGATTTGTCGGGCGCATAAGAAGCTGAAGGCGACACAGAATACAGACTGAACAACCTTTGCACTAAATACTATGTTGCGCTGGTAATGGAGTGAGTCGCCGACAGGAATGGAGGCAAATCGCCGTTGGCACTGGCGTTGCGAGGCAGCGACAGTAACTTACGGCGATTGACTCCATTAAAAGTGAAACGGCAGCGCAGACAAAAGCCACAGGGCAACGTACCGTTTTAAAGTTGTTTCACTATAGAAGGAATGATACCAGTTCCCATTGCCAATGTTACAAATGGTCGTGCGAATGCGGCATGTTGCGCTACCACTTTTGCACAACAGCAATGTGATTTGGTATGACAACAAAAAGTGGAACTGCTGTATAGCCGTGAGTTCCGCTACGCGCGCGAACTCAACTTCTTTTTCTGACAAAATACCTGCGTTTTCTTATACGTGCGGTATCAAATACTGCTGTATGCTGTTTCATAGGCTGAAGAGTCTTTTCATTTTGTAACTCTCACTTGGTCTTAAAAAGCCCAAAATATCAGACCCTCCAGCCTCTCTGATTGATTAAACCTAATTCAACACTTATTAGGGTTTTGCAATTACCTCGTCTGTTATTTTAAGCAGGTGTTTTTTCCCCGCACAATTATTGGGAGGCCATACATGTTTCGTTTAAGTCGTCTGTCTTCACTGGGGTTGGCAGCTATCCTGTCGGTACTGCCTGGAATTGTCGCCGCCGCGCCTCAGGAGGACCCAAATATCGCAAAAATTATTGAGATCAGCGCTAAAGAGCCGCAAGTAATGACTTGGGAAGATGTTTTAACTAATCGTTTTGGGGGAAGGTACACGGGTTCAGACGCCTATTTAAACGCGGCTGATTGGGCTGTGTGGCAGTTTGAGCAGTGGGGTTTGAAAGCCTGGAAAGAAGAAGTTGGTACCATGCCCGTTGGTTTTAACAGAGGCCCGTGGTTTGGAAAAATGACCAAACCGTATGAAAAGAGTCTGTTTTTTGCGACTCCCTCAATGACCGCTGGCACAAGAGGCGTTCAAATCGGCCATGTTGTGGCTGCGCCGGAAAAAGTTGAAGATATTGCCGAAATGAAAGACAAAATCAGGGGCGCCTGGCTTTTGTGGCCAGGCAAGAGCGAAGGATTTGCCAGAGATGGCCGCAGAAATACTGTTATGAGTCCCCTTGTGAAAGCGTGTGTGGACGCCGGCGCGCTCGGTACCATACAGGCCGCGCCTGAACCTCTTAAAGCAATGGACGGCAGCGTGGCGTCATGGGATGACTTGCCCGTCTTGCCGGACATAAAACTCACGGAAAAGCAATATGACGAAATAAAAACCTTAGTGGATAAGGGAGAAATCGTTGAGTTGCAGTTCGACATTCGCAATCACTTTAAAATGGGGCCTGTACCATATCACAATGTGATTGCCGTGCTTGAAGGGCGTGAAAAACCGAATGAATTTGTGGTGGTTGGCGGACACCTTGATAGTTATGACGCTGGTACAGGCGCGATTGATGATGGCAACGGCGCTGCTTCCGCGATGGAGGCGGCTCGGCTGCTCGCCAAAGCGGGAGTAAAACCAAGACGGTCTGTAATGGTAGTTCTTTTTGCCGCTGAAGAAATGGGGCTTTGGGGTTCCATTGACGTTGTCAAGAAGCATCCGGACTGGAATGAAAAAATCAGTCTGGCTATGGCGAGAGATGGCAGTCCTCACGCCATTACGGGCGCCAGTGTGCCACCAGCTTGGTACTCAGATTTTGATCGCTTCACCGCGCCATTGAAAAATCTCAATCCAAAATTTCCGTTCACACTGCAAAAAAGTGAGTTTTCAAGCGTGAGGCCGGAGAATCTAGGCGGAACAGATATTGCCGTCTATATGCAGGCCGGCATTCCCACTTTGCTTGGCGCGGGCCGCAGTACCTATAACAATCACAACTATGGATATACCTGGCACACGGTTTATGACACTTACGACAACATAGTCCCATATTCAGAACACCAGCAGCACGCTGCTGTATGTCAGGCCGTCATCGCTTATGGCGTGGCGGAATTGCCAAATCAGTTGAGCAGGGAAGGTGTATATCTTGGGGATGGATTGTACGCTGATATAACTTTTGGGACGCTTGAATCTCCCAAGCGTGTAATGGTTCGTTTAGATATGGACGGCGCTCCTCTCCAGGTAGCCCATTTCCTTGCCGCTGTTGAGGGCAAGGCAGAGCCGCAGCGAGGCGGCCTCAGGGCGACCCCTGCCGCGGCAAACGCAAACGCGGCGCCATTGGCAAAAATATCCGCGTCTAAGCCAAGGCTTATAGAAGCTAAGTTCAGGGAAGCGCTGGAACAGAGCGCAGACATTCCAAGAACAGCCAATAAAAACTTAAACCCGGAAAAAGGATTGCTCGGCTTCGCGCCGGATGGCTTTGCTGTTACTAAATTAAAGACGGCGATGCCGGTACAGTACACACCAATCGGGACTGTCATTGCCGTCAGCGAAGGGCTGGAATCATTAAAACCATCTGACTCACTGAGAATTTTAAGAATTTATAGGGTTGGAGAGAGCGCAAAGGCGTTTAAGTCAGCCGTGGCTGAAAAAAAAGAGGATGCCAATAGATAAACGAGGATACGCAAATGACTCCGGATCATGGATATAGCCGCCGTTGGGAGATTTTGCTATTCACCTCCGTGGGGGCTTTCATGGCTCCGCTTGATGGATCAATTGTCTCCGTAGCCTTGCCGGTAATGGGTCAGCAGCTTGGCTTGAGCTTTGAAGGAACGCTTTGGGTTCAGGCGGCGTATTTACTGACAATGGCGGTTCTCGTGATACCATTGGGTCGCTTGGCGGATCAGAGGGGGCGTTTGAAATTTTATTTAGCGGGTACAGCGCTGTTCACCCTGGGTTCGCTTGGAGCGGCGATGTCAATCGGCAGCACAAGTATAATTTTAGCCCGAATATTGCAGGGCAGCGGCGGCGCGCTGTTGAGTTCAACCTCAGCGGCGCTTGTGACAGCGGCTTTCCCGCCGGATGAACGTGGAAAGGCGATAGGAATTAACGTCATGTCTGTTTATGTCGGCCTGAGCATCGGGCCTCCTCTGGGGGGTTTCTTGGTGGACGGTCTGAGCTGGCATTGGATTTTCTTAATAAATATACCGGTTGGAATTGCCATCCTGCTGTGGGGATGGCGATTGCGCAGAGTGGTACAGGAGTCAGGGACTGAACACAAACTGGATTTGCTTGGCTCAATGTGGCTGAGCCTGGCAATGATTGCGCTATTGCTGCCTCTCACACTTCATGCTCAATGGGGATTGACATCCGCGCCAACTTTGACGTTATTCACTATTTCAATAATATCTTTTGTCGCTTTCACCATGCGCGAGAAAAGCGTCTCTGAACCTTTGATTGACCTGAGCTTACTGCGCAGCAACAGGCAGTTTGCTTTTGGAAATATCGCGGCGTTGCTTACCTACATATCAATTTACGCAGTGGGATTGCTGACTTCTGTGTGGTTGCAGTTAGTACAGGGTCTGTCGGCAAAATACGCGGGCTGGATTATGCTTGGCCAGCCGGTGGTGCAGTCCATGTTAAGTCCCGCCACAGGCAGACTTAGCGATCGTATAGACGCGCGGATTTTAACTTTTTTTGGCATGTTAATGATAGCATTGGGCATGGCGCTATTGGCCTGCTTTGCTCAAGGGGCAAGTTTTGCCACGATTATTGCGGCTTTGGCTGTTGTAGGCATTGGAATGGCGTCTTTCAACGCGCCAAACAGCAATTCCGTAATGGGTTCGGTAGGGCGGCATCAACTGGGTTTAGCGGGGGCTTTTCT
>JAITCJ010000196.1 GCA_031283145.1 Holophagales bacterium
TAATTCCATAGTTTCATGGGCTATGCGTCTGCGCTTTTCTTCACGCATATGTACAAGCGTTCTCATATTGTGCAGACGGTCAGCCAGCTTTACCAACAAGACGCGAGCGTCCTTTCCCATAGCTACCAAAAATTTTCTGATATTTTCCGCATTCAGCCAAGCGCGGTCTTGAAATTCCAGCTTTGATATCTTAGTGAGGCCATCAACAATCTCTCCCACCTCAACGCCGAATTGTTTGGTAATTTCTTCGTGTTTAATTGTAGTATCTTCAGCGACATCATGGAGTAATCCGCACACCAGGCTGACAGAATCCAAATTCCACTCCGCAAGGCTTTTGGCTACCGCCAAGGGGTGAAAAAGATAAGGCTCACCTGATTTTCGACACTGAAGAACGTGAGCGGAGCGGGAAAGTTCAAAAGCGGCGTCCAGCATCTTTCTATTGCCATCTGGATGACGCTGCAAAAATGTATTTAAAACTTGCTGATAGGCTCCTTCAAGCGTCAAGCAGGTATTTTCATCCTCAAAAGGATTTTTCCCCTCGCTGATTCTAGTTGGCAGGTTAAAATACTCTTCCCCCATACATTGAGTTTGCGACAGACTCGAAAATTACGCTATAAGATTGTAAAATATGAATAATTTTTTGAATCTCCCGCCCCTTTATCCAATCACCGACGCAACTCAAAAACTATCGCTATCAGAACAAGTTTTGCGATTTGCCGACGCCGGTTTTCCCCTTGTTCAGTTTCGGGGCAAACCCATGAGCGTTGGCGATCAATGGCGGGAACTGCGCAAAGCATTGAGTCAGGCCCGTGAAAATGGCGGCTGGCCAATGATAGTCGTTAATGACAGAGCCGATCTGGCTGTAATTGCCGCTGCGGAGAACCTTACACCCTGGGGACTGCACTTGGGACAAACAGACCTTCCGGCGTCAGACGCGGTTCGATTGCCCGGCTTAGAAAATATTCATTTTGGCGCAAGTACGCACAACTCAAATGAATGGTCATCAGCAAGCAAAGTTTGCGATCACGCCGGTGTTGGGCCAATAAGGGCAACGCCTACTAAGCTGGATCACGATGAAATCATAGGTTTTAACGGTTTGTCCGATGGATGCTCAATTCTGCGCTCCAAGGGCATTGCTCCTGTGGCGATCGGCGGATTGACCATGAATGACGCGCTGTTGTGTTTTCAGGCTGGAACCATGTCATTGGCAATGACAAGCGCGCTGTCGCCGTCAACTTTGTCTGACAACGAATCCCGTTTGACCGAATATTTATGGCAGGCGCAAAAATTGAGGTACACGGAGAAGCCGATTCTAAGCAAAGGCAAAGGCGTAGTAATAGTTGGAGGCAGCGGAGCCGGAAAAACAACTTTAGCGGAGCATCTTGCGCGGCGGATGGGTCTTATGGCAATAGACCTGGACTTACAAATATCTAAGAGGGCCGGTTGTTCAATTACTGAAATATTCAGTAAAAGCGAGGCATTATTCAGAAGCCTTGAGTTAAAATGTCTCCCTGAATGTATGGAACACGCATCTGTATTAGCTCTTGGGGCCGGGGCGTGGCAGCGGGAAGCAATCAGACAGCTTATTGAAAAGTCCGCTTGGGATGTGCTGTGGCTTGCGGAAGACCCGCGCATTGCCTGGGAACGTGTCAAGATGGTTCCCGGCAGACCCCTCGCCAGTGAACGCGCGGAATTTATGCAAAGGTGGCGCTCCCGCTTGAATGAATGGTCAGTTTTGCCTTCATTGCTGCCATTAGGGAGATCGCCTGATGAACTGGCACAGATATTAAGTCAACAACCCTGACAAAAGACTTCTACATCAAAATTGCGTTCCGCAACTTTGATGTAGAACCGCTATAATAGAAGTATGAAAACGATTTCACTTCGTGTTGACGTGGACACTTTAGAGGGAAGTTTAAAGGGTATCCCGACATTGCTGCGTATGTTGGATAAACATCAAATGCAAGCCAGCTTTTATTTTTCTTTTGGCCCGGACAATTCGGGCAAAGCGATTAGGAGGATCTTCAGAAAAGGATTTATTTCCAAGATGTTCCGCACTGATGCCGGCAAACTTTACGGTTTAAAAACCATGCTCTATGGTACCCTGCTTCCGGCTCCAATCATTTACCCAAAAGCCAAGGCGGAAATGCGAGCCGTTCAGTCAGCAGGTCACGAAGTTGCCATCCACGCCTGGGATCATGTTCAGTACCATGACTTGCTGGATAAAAAATCTCGTAAATGGCTTCAGGACTGGTTTCAGCGTGCACACGACGCATTTGAGTCTGTATTTTTAACAAAAGCAAAAGGCGCGGCAAGCCCTGCCTGGCGATGTAACGACAACACGCTTGAGATTCAAGAACAATACCGGCTTGACTACGCAGGCGATTGCCGCGGTTTTGAGGCATTTTATCCAATCGTGTACCCTTGGAGGACACTATCAACACTGCAAGTACCGACAACATTGCCAACTATGGATGAATTGCTGGGTTGGAACGGCATGGGGCCGGAAAGCGTTAATGCTCACATCCTGAATTTAATCAGAGACGACGCTTTAAACGTATATGCCCTTCATACTGAGGTAGAAGGCGGAGCCTTGAAAGACGCTTTTGCCGCCTTTCTTAAAAGTCTGAAAGACAACCAAATCCGCACTCGGACTCACGCCGACTGGGTGCCGGAGTTAAAGGCAGCCAATCCAGGATTGATTACCCGCCGTAAAATTGAGGGCAGAGTAGGCTGGGTCAGTTGGGGACAACCACTTGAAGCGATATAGTCATGCAACTTGGAAGCAGTCTGTGAGGGCGTCGTCCAAAGAACTGAAGTTGGAAAACACTTTTCTAAGCCTTGATTTGAGCCAGGCCCGGAACTTTTCAATTGGATTCAAATCTGGGGAATACGGGGGCAGAAACACTATGCGGCAACCAGCCTTTTGCGTTATTCACGGCAATGTCTTTTTGCAATGAAAACTTGCGTTGTCCATCACTATTACGCTCCCTTCTTTAAGATGTGAACAACTGCTTCTCAGCCCAAAAACTGAAATAACCTGTTGTTCATACTGCTGCTGTATTGAAGCGGGGATACTATTAGTGAAACAACTTTAAAACGGTACGTTGCCCTGTGCCTTTCGTCTGTGTGGGGGGGCGACAGGTGTGGCGCGTCGGGTGGTTTGGCGCGGTCGGGAAAATGCTTTAAGGGGTGCGGGTTTTCGGGTGTTTGGCGAACTGAAGAAAGTTTAACTGGTTTGGCGCGAATGTCGTTTTGTGTCGGTTTTGTGTCGGCTGGTTTGGCGCAAATGTCGCCTCGAAGGTAAAATCAGGGTGCGATGTGTCGGGGGGAATGAGTTGACGCGAGCTTACGCCGCGCCGCTCCCATCGGCGATGTGGATGGATAAAAAATCAGAAACGCTTTGGGGCGCCGCCGACAACACGTCCCAGAAGCTGGGCGGAATCGCTAAGGTCTATTTTGTGTGCGTCGGCTGGGTTGTCGCTGGTGGCCTGGTATCGGTTGGAGCCGATAAGTTGGACGCGCTTGACCAGTAATCGCTCGCCTAGTCTCAATACCCACAGGCCGTCACGATATTCGGGTGGCTGAACTAGACCGTCAACAAACAACATCTCGTCAGGATTTATGACCGGCAACATGCTGTCACCGTCAAACCTCAGCAAACAAAGGTTGTTTGGCGCAACATTAAAAGAATCGCGCAGCCAACACTCACTAAATGACATCCCGCCCGCGCTGACATAATCGCCAAGGGCACTGCCACCGTCAACGCAAGGCGTGACGGAAAGCACCGGAATAATAATCTGAGAACTGCCAGCCTCTGTGGTGTCAGATTGTTTGATAAACATATCGCCCTTGCCTGTGAGCAACCAGTCTGCCGATATTCTGTGAACCTGTTCAATCGCCTGTGTCGAAACTTTCGACACAGGCGACTTGCCTAGTTCCCAGCAAGAAACTGTAGAGTGATGTACATCCAGTATTTCCGCAAACTTTCTTTGAGATAGCTTTAGCGCTCTTCTTGCCTCAATAAGTCTTTTAGTTACAGCCCTTTGCATTTCTTTGATTAATTCGACAAAAAATAGTTGAAAAATTCGATTAATTCAACAAAACTGGTTTGGTGGTTCGAGTTTGAACCGGTTTAAACAGTATGATACCAAAAAAGACCTCAAAAAATGGGCGGCCTTCGGCCTGTCTTTGCAAATCTAATGCCCCTCTTGTTGATCAGGAGGTTGCCACGGTTGCCACGGTTGCGCTGTTCAAACCTGAGTCAGCGCAAGTCAAATTTAAAACAGCGCAACCTGCAAATAGTGACGTTCTGCGGGGTTGCACGGCTGGGCAAAATATGCCGGTTGCGCTGTTTGAACCCTTATTCTTATCGCCCGTTAGACTAAACTCATGAAGAAGAAAAAACATCCAGGTATGACTCCGTCAAAGGACTTCAAGTATTCCCGTCCTAATACCAAGGGGCTTTTTGCGCTTGTTCTTTTGTTGGCTATTACAACCGTTTTCATAGTAATTGTGGCCAGGGCAGAGACAAGGGATTTACCAAGAATGCTGGAAACAATCACATCCGCGCTTCTGGGCGCGCTTGAAGTCATAAAATCAAACTGCAAATGGGCGGCGTTTTTGTTGCTTGCCGCTCTGGTTGTTTCTGTCTCACTACTCAAAGAAAATGAACGTATAAACGAAAGAAGAGTTTCACGTTTGACAGAGGAGCGCGACAGACTGCAAAATAAACTAATGGAATTTGTTGGCAAGGATTCGCCATGTTGAATAACATCCTCTCACTGCTGATCGTTTTGCTGGTAATTGTCAGCGCAATATCCCTTTTTTACTGGAAAGTCGCGCAACCCGTTTTGTTGCGCAGACATGTTTCCAAACTGTTTGCGTTGCGCGACCAATTACGCTGGGCGCTAATTGAAGAGGAGCTTGACGCGAACGACAGCTATGTCGAAACCCTTGAAAGCATTATCGGAGCAATTATAGCTAACGCTTCAAGGACGAGCCTGTGGCATTTCTTTTGGTTTTGTTTCAGGAATCGCGATCGGAAGATGCCTGAAAAATTTGAAGACTATCATAACAATGCGCCAGACCTTATAAAAAAATTGAATCGTTCCGCAATTAGCACATCTTTCACAATCATGCTCATCAACACCCCTATATTCGTTTTGCTAGCCATAATCGTTGCTGTATTCGTTAAAGCAATAAAAATCTCGGTTAGTGGTCCAAAGCAAATTGCGAGAGAGTTTGTGGCGGAAGCAAGCGAGTGGGATGCCGCCAATACATTTGTGATTTGTATGTCCACGTCTCCCGTTTCCGTAGTTGCTTGAAGTCCGCCTGAATACTTTCTCTATACAGAAAAAGCACAGGAAAACGTTTAAAAAAACGCGCCGGATAAACTCCGGCGCGTTTGGGTTGTGTCCAGCGACTGTGACTACCGCTCAGACTGTTTGTCGGGTGCCGTGTCAATAGCCTCTATCTTCTCCTCCAGCTCTTCCGCCAAGCCGCTAAAGAGCGCTTCCAGGCCCTCTGGGTATTTGTATCCGGGGTTGCCGACGCAGGAAATCGCGGCCAGGCCGTAGAGCTTGGAGGCAACGTTTTGTATGGCGTCAATGGCGTCAATATTACGCCGCTTCATGCCACACCTCCCTTCCCCGCAGACGGCTGTGGCACTGCGGCACGCGATGCCAACTGCTCAACGAGCGCGGCGACTGTCAGGCGTTGCGTGGGCGTCAGGGCCGTTACGTCCAGAGTCTGTGGCTGACCGGCGTCCGCCTGTTGCGGATACGGCTTCGCGACGGCAAAGACCCGCTCCGCCTCCGCTGTGGCGAGGCGGCTGACCGGATTGTAACTGAGATGCCTCAGCAGGCTGTTGAGGCCCACCTTGACAGCGCCGCCAAAGACGCGGCGCTCTATGTGGGGCTGGGTGTCTTTAGTGACACGGTTGTATATCGTGCGCTCGTTCTCGCCGACGCGCCTGGCGGCCTGGGGCACACTGAGCCAGACGTCATCGCGTGCAGAAGTGCCACAGCCGTCCGCGTCCGGCGCCTCTGTCCGCCCCACGCTGTAGCCGCCCGTTTTGCGTATGGATGGCAGGACTTCGCCCGCGATCCACTCCTGGAACGCACGGGCTTTAGGCTTGTCGGAACGACAAACGAAAAAATACAGCCCCTCTTCCGTAAGATAGAGCCTGCGCAATTCTCCACAGGGGGTGGTTCAGGCATTGAGACTGATGGCGCTTACCGTGAGCGGCTGTTCATGGCTGCGGCCAGTATCGGCTGCGGGGGGACTTTCGCGGGATACCGATATTGGGCGCGGACTGCGTCAAACCTAGTGGCTGACGCATGGCCTACGCCTGCGGGAGCAAACGGTGACATCAATGTCTATGTGCTGGCTCAAGACGGGGAGCCGTCTCAGGAGCTGGTGACTAGGGTTCAGGAGGTGTGCAACTCCCCTGAAGTCCGACTGATAAATGACCGCGTGATAGCTTTACCGGCCATCAGGCAGGAATACACAATCAAGGCCGAAATTACCGTGTATAACACCCACGACGCTGAGGCGGCTCTGGATAAGGTGAGCGTTCTGGCGCATGAATACGCTCGCAGGCAGCGGCTGAAGCTGGGGCAGGATGTGACGCCGACCCAACTGCTGATGGCTCTGTCTCCTGTGGGCGAGTGCCTTTATCATGTAAATCTGATTAAACCAAACAATATCCTTGTTGTCGGCGACAACTGTTTCCCTGAAGCAACTGAGATTGATATAACACTGGCGGGGGTGACGGATGGATAGCCTGACCACAGCCACCCTTTTACCCCCCGTCCTGCGTGACGCCCGCGGCCACGCCTTTGCCGCCGCTCTGGACATGTCTCTGGACATTGACACATGGCTGGCCTGTCCCCTTGCCATAGAACACGCGCCGGATGAAGTCTTATGGGAACTCGCCAGGCAGTTTGACGTTGCGGGGCCGCTCTGTCAGGCCATGAGGACACGGGAGCGGAAAGAGCGCCTGGTCAGAAACGCTCTTAGGTTACAGCGCAAGCGCGGAACCCCCTGGAGTGTTGAGGAAGTCATGCGCCTGCTTGGTTTCAGTGACGCCGAAGTAATTGACCGAATAACAGCCCTCAAATACGATGGCGCGGCTGTTCATAACGGAGCCTATAATTTTGAAGCCGATTTTAATCGCGTATTCGTTAAATACAATGGCAGGATCATTCACGACGGCGAGTGCGTTTTTAGTGGTGAATACCGCCTAGACTTCGAGAATTGGCGCGGTTACATGATACGCCTGTATATGGACGATGCGAGTCGCGCGCTTGGCGATACCGATAGAGAACAGGCCACGCAAATAGCGCGGGACTGGGCGCCTCTGCGCTCGGTATTGGTCGGGTTTTATGCTCGGCACATTATCCGCGCGGCTGTTGTTGATCCCGCGTATGAAATCGCCCGTGTCTATCGTGTGTTTTTAGTGGACGCAAAGGGCAACCGCCAGTCATCGCCGCATGTGTGGTGCGAATACTTTGAAAACAACGCCTGTGCTGTGCGTTGGCGCATGTCAGCTGACGATTTAAGACTGTCTGACGTGTCGGGTGTGATTCTAGCGGACAGGGGCAACAACGAACTGCGCGTCAGGAGCGGCTTGCCGATAGTCAGAGCCGCGCCGAATGTGACTTGTGAAGGAGTTTGGTATATGGACAAGGAGACACAATGACAAGCTGGCTAAATAACGACCCGAATGCGGAATGGGTGGACAAGATACCGCTGATACAGACAGACGATCCAGTTCTGGGCGGTGTCGGTGGCCCGGTGAACGTGCCGCATCAGGCGCTTGCCAACAGGACGGCATGTCTGAAAAGAGAGCTG
>JAITCJ010000015.1 GCA_031283145.1 Holophagales bacterium
TCCTTCACGACCGATGATATATTACAATGGTTTTGATTGCGAATTGGTATGATTTGGTATCACTCCACTACAGCGCAGCCTTGAAACGAAGTGCCTCCCATTTGGATAAACAGGATGATTTTAAAGTTAACTGGCTATATACTGTAACCTGCTTTGGGATGCTGTCATGGGCAGCGGCACTATTTTTAACATACAGCGCTATTCAACAAAAGATGGACCTGGTATAAGGACTACGGTTTTCTTTAAGGGCTGCCCACTGGATTGCCTGTGGTGTCATAACCCTGAGGGTCAATCTCACAGCGCGGTTTTAAGCGCAAACACCGAGCGGTGTATTAATTGCGGCAGGTGCGTAGTTCTCTGCCCCAACGGCGGCCCACTGCCACCAGGGGATGAAAAATGCCGCGCCTGCGGCGCTTGCGCAGATGTCTGCCCCGTGGAAGCGCGGGTCATATTCGGGCGCTCCATGACAGTGGGCGAAGTCATGGCGGATATTGTTCGTGACCGCATCTTTTATGACCAATCCGGCGGCGGCGTAACATTTTCCGGCGGCGAACCGACAGCCCAGCCGCAATTTCTGGATGATCTGCTGACGGAGTGCCGCCGCGAGAGTATCAACACAGCGCTGGACACTTGTGGCTGTGCGGAAAAATCAATTTTGATTGACTTGGCCGATAAAGCGGACCTCATACTCTACGACTTAAAAGGATGCGGCGACGCGCGCCACCATTTCCACACAGGCGTTGAATCCGCGCCAATCCTGGAAAACCTGGATGTGTTGACAAGGCTTCATCATTACATATGGCTAAGGCTCCCCATAGTCCCCGGCTACACAGATGACCCTGCTGAAATGGAAGCCCTAGCTTCCAGATACAGTTCGCTGAAATCTATAAAGCGCGTTTATCTTTTGCCCTATCATTCAATGGGTGGCGCCAAGTTGAAAAAATTGGGCAAACCCTCAAAATTGCCGAATATATCCGCCCCAACTTCCCAAATATTGGATATGCTGACTGAAATTTGGATACGCTATGGATTTGACGTCCGCATTGGAGCATAGCAATGAATGACAGAGTAGCAGCCCTGAGAGAAGAAAGCCTGGAAACGGAGCCTTTTATTTCCGTTGAGCGCGCAAGCCTTATTACGAACTTTTACAGCGCGAATGAGGGCAGGTACAGTATTCCGGTGTTTCGCGGAATGGCGTATCAGTACTTATGCGAAAACAAGGCTATCTATATTGGGAAAAACGAACTCATCGTGGGCGAGCGCGGCCCCGTGCCAAAGGCTGTTCCGACCTACCCTGAAATCACATGCCACACTGTCGAGGACCTTGAGATTTTAAACTCCAGGCCCCTTACCTGGTATCGCGTTGACAGTGCCGCAATAGATCTGTACAAGGGAAAAATAATACCATTCTGGCGTGGGCGAACCATGCGCGACCTCATGTTTGCTCTGCTTTCAGAAGAGTGGCGGACGGCGTATGACGCCGGAATTTTTACTGAGTTTATGGAACAGCGCGCCCCAGGCCACACAGTGTTGGATGACAAGATATATCGCAAAGGAATGCTTGATTTCAAAAGTGATATTGCGGAGGCGTTGTCCAAATTGGACTTCGCGAATGATTCTTTTGCGCTCGCAAAGCGCGAAACACTTCGCAGCTTTGAACTGGCCTGCGATGCGGCTATTCGCTTTGCCGAGCGCCATGCCGAGCTTGCTGAATCCATGGCGAGTGAAGAAAAAGACCTGCGGCGACGTTCTGAGCTTGAGCGCATGGCGCGGGTGTGCCGTCGTGTTCCCGCCCACGCACCGGAGAATTTCTATGAAGCCTTACAGTCGTATTGGTTCTGCCATTTAGGCGTGATAACAGAATTGAATGGCTGGGACTCTTTTTGTCCTGGCCATTTAGATCAGCATTTGTGGCCCTTTTACAAAAATGAACTTGAAGAAGGAAGCCTGACCAGGGAATCAGCAAAAGAGCTGTTGGGCTGTTTCTTTGTCAAGTTCAACAACCATCCGGCCCCTCCAAAAGTCGGCGTAACAGCCGCTGAATCCGGTACGTACACAGATTTTGCCAATATCAACCTCGCCGGTCTTCTGTCTGATGGGAGCGATGGGAGCAATGAAGTCACACTGCTCCTGCTGGAAGTAATTGACGAGATGCACCTGCTTCAACCCAGCAACAATGTGCAAATCAGCAGAAAAACACCGGATAAAGTACTGAAAGCGGCTCTGAGGGTTATTCGCAAGGGCTATGGTTTTCCATCTGTGTTCAACGCAGACAGCGTTGTCGAAGAGCAACTGCGCCAGGGCAAGACGCTTGAGGACGCACGAGCCGGTGGGTGTTCAGGCTGTGTGGAAGTCGGCGCTTTTGGCAAAGAAGCCTACATACTTACCGGTTATTTCAATCTTCCGAAAATCCTGGAATTGACGCTGCACAATGGTTTTGACACGCGCATAAATAGACAACTGGGGTTAAAAACTGGTGAATCCGCCGGTTTTAAATCCATTGACGATGTGCTGAACGCTTTTCAAAAACAACTCCACTACTTCATAGAAATCAAAATCAACGGGAACCAGATCATTGAACAGTTGTTCGCCAAATCAATGCCAGCCCCCTTCCTGTCTGTTATTACGGACGACTGCATCAAAAAGGGCATGGACTATAACGCCGGCGGCGCTCGCTACAACAACAGTTTTATTCAGGCCGTGGGAATAGGCTCAATTACGGATGCGCTCTCCGGCCTGGAACATGTAGTGTTCCGAGAAAAATCGCTGAACATAGCCGAATTTGTGAAAGTCCTGGATCAAAATTTTGAAAGCGATGAAGCGCTGCGTCAAACCCTGCTGAACCGCGCGCCTAAGTACGGAAACGATGACGATAGAGCGGACAGCTTGATGGCGCGTGTTTTCAACATGGTTTTC
>JAITCJ010000020.1 GCA_031283145.1 Holophagales bacterium
GGCCACGTAAAGGACTCCATTGAATTAATTGAAATGGCAAGCAAGTGTACAGCCCTTGACGGCAATTTCGTAATAAATATCGGCCCAAGGGGTGATGGTTCCATCAGGTCCGAAGAAACCATGTTGATTCAGGAAATCGGAGCGTGGATTACGGCAAATGGCGACGCCATACATGGCTGTGGCGCTTCCGGGCTTGAAAATCAAAATTGGGGCTGGCTTACGCGCAGAGAAAAAGCTGATGAAATAAACGCGATTGTGTTTAATATACCCATTTCAGGACGATTGACCATCCAGTTGAGAAAAGGGGAGACAATCAAAAGCGCCGCTATGGCCAATAAAAAGCTGGAAGTCGAAGAAGACAGCGGCGGGCGTTACCTAATCCACCTGCCCAAAGAACTCCCCAAGACAGCCTTTGTTGTAAAAGTGCAGGTTAATACAGGTAATCAGATTACGGCGGAAGCGGCAAAAATATGATATAGCAGTTGATTAGCTATGGTCAACAAATCGCTCCAATTCCATTTGGACAGCCCCTAAAATAGCGGCCGGACAGGTCGCCGACCTGAGTATGCTTTTGCCCAGCGATATTGGTTTCCATCCTGATTCGCGCAGTATCTCTATTTCAATATCCGAGATGCCGCCCTCGGGTCCATGCGTAAAAGCGAAGTCCTCAAACATAAAGACCGGGTTGGGCGCTTCAGTCTTTACTTCATAGGCTACCCAACGTTGTTCTACATCCCAGTCACGTAAAAATTCCAGGGATACCGGATGGCGTAATTCAGGAATCTGTGTTCTGTGGGACTGTTCGCAGGCCGCCAGGATAATTCGCCGCCAGCGTTCCATTCTGACATCCACTCTGCGCTTGTTGTATTGGCTTCTTTCATAAATTACCGGCTGAATCAGCGTTGCGCCAAGCTCAACAGCATCCGGCAAAAATTCGTCCCAAAGACCCAGTTGCGCCGTGATTGGCAAGCAGGCATGGATATCAACAGGAGCTTCTCTGTTTTCATTTATCGGGGCTACTAGTCTTATTGACGCGCTGTTTTTACTCACACTCACTAGTTCAGCCCGCCAAATTCCGGCGGAGCAAAGTATTTCCAAAGAATTTCCCAAAGCGAGCCTGAGCGCCGCGAGGTGTTTTGCCTGCTCCGCGCCAAGCGCCAGAGTTGCATTTTCAACCGGTGTAATTGAATCCGGCAGGACAAGTCGCGGAAGTCTCATAAATGCCAGAATATCTTAATTTTTGTGTCCGTGTCAAAGACCGGCTTGCTTTTGCCTTATAGCAATTTTCGCTTTTATTGCTTGCACAACGGTGGGCAAGCAATAAACGGCCGTGATTTGCAAGCAAATCCCGACATAGCAGTTCAACTACAAAAAGTTGAACTGCTATATTAGACTTCTTTCGTAACCTTGACAAGACATCTTGAAATTACATATACAGACAAGCAAAAAGTTTCTTGTTCAAGCGGTTACGAAAGAAGTCTATCGAGAGCCAGTTTTGCAACTTCAACGGAGTTGACAGGTGTGCCAGAATGAAGCCGGACGCGACATTGTAGCGGACGGCATCATTACGGGCACAGACAGAAACGGGGGTTTGCAATTACCTCATTTCATTTTATTTTCTATCAACATTTACGGTATAGGGTATATCGTATGAGCCTTGCAGGAAGAAGCTTATGAAGTATCGTCTATCCAGTTTATTTTTAAATTCAATGACGGGCGAGTTAATTTTTTGCTGATTGAGGTGAAGTTTTTTGATTTCAGCTACATATGGGTCGTCCGCGGCGGGGACATTCCAGTTGATTTTAATTGCCGTGGACGGCATACATTTAAGTGTTATTTTGACCTTTTCACCTGGATTTACTTCCAGGCTGAAAATCCTCAAGCCTTTCATGGCCGCCGATACATTTTTGTGAATCTCTTCCTGGTCGTGATACCTGGGCAGTGAATTTTCCCCCAGCTTAGACACTCCCATTGGCACGGCTATGGTATCGTATGCGGACTTGCTGTAATCAACCACAGGGCGCTCGCTTTCCTGCCCGAGCATAACGGCTGGTGATAGCAATCCCAAAATAAACGCTGTCAGTATTTGTCTCATGACAATTTCCTTTATAAAAAACAGGACGCGCGCGTAAAACCCGTGCGTCCTGTTTAACGTCAGCCACTAGAACTTAAAAGTGGTAGCCTACAGAAACAGAGAACCAGCTTGGGTTCATTGGATTTAAGCCAGGCACGCGCAGTGTATCCTGACCGGGCACTTCCCTCTCCCAATCTGATATCCAGTGACTCGCGTCAAATTGAATATGGGCGCTCAAATAACTGGTAATGAAATAGTCCATGCCAACCCTAAGTCCTATCTTTGGATGATTATTCCACAGACCATGAGCTTTGGTCTCAGGGTCGCCATTCAAATCAAACTCGCCGGGGGCATAGCCGTCGGTGATCTGATTGCCGTCAAACCAGTTGACGCTCACGCCAATCCAGGGGCGCAAGCCCTTTATGGGCGTCTGATACTTGAAATTAACGCCAATCTGATAGACGTCCAGGCCAAAAGCCGGCGAGGGTAGGTCAAGCGTTATCGCGGGATCAAAATCCGTCCGGGTATTGCCTACAAATCTCGAATAAGCGAACCACGGCGAAATAAAGCTGAAACTATCGGGCATGGCGAAATCATAGCCGCCCTCAAAGCCCCATCCGTTGGATTTATCACCCAGAAAAACTTTTGTTTCAGCAAAAGGCGCGGTTATGGACGCCTTGACATAAAACGGCCCGCCGTCTGTTCCCTGCGCGCTGGCAGTTGCTAAGGCTGCTCCAAGCATGAGCAGAGAAATGGAAAATTTAGTCATGTATTTACCTCCTCATGCACTAAGTTAGAAACGAATACCAAAATCAAACTGCGCGTAACGCGCGTTGTAATTCGCGCCGCCTCTGGTATAGCGGCCCTGATTGCCTGCCGAGCCTAACTTTACCCAGTTATGGGACCCGGAAGTTTGGGTGTTGGGGAACAGCGCCCAGAACGGAGCTTCAGGAAGGCCGTTGTTCGGCTGCGCGGAATCCCAGGTATAGTTGGCGCCGGTATAGGGATTGGAAGCCCAATAATTTTTATTGGAAATACCACCCAGGCTGAAGTGGTTGAACACATTAAAAATAGTGGCGGAGGTGTAAAATTCTATTTTCTTTCCCACCGGAATGCTCATGTTCCACTTGAGGTCAAAGGAGGGCGGCCCGTCCTGATTGAGGAACCAACCACGCTTGTCGCCGAAATAGAAAGCCGCGTACTGCGCGTAATTTATGACTGAAAACACCTGGGACTGAGCCATCAGTTCCGGCGGCAGGTTCACGTTCACTGTGAGGTCATATGGTCTGCCGGTCACGTATGAGGCCATGAAAGTCAAGTCGTTCTGCACACCCTCGCGTTCGCCCACATGATAAGACAGCCATGACTTGATACTGTGGTGCTCGCTCTTGTCGGGAAGTTCGCCTTTGGGGTTCCAGGAACTAAGGGGTACGCCCATCGCTTCCCATTCTTTGTAGTAATACGCGGCATTATCGCCGACATTACCTTCGCGCCAGGGCCTGGTTGAATAAATACGGGCCATTGTCCAGTTGCCGGCCCAGGTGAGCGAGGTCTTTGCTGTGGCAAATATCCTGTGCTGCCATTCCATTTCCAGACTCTTGTAATCACGCTCGCCATAAGGATCAAAGGTTATAATCCGGCGAACGGCGGGGGCGGTCAAACCTGTATTGGCAAAGTCAGGAATGTTTATTATGTTCCACTCAGGTATCTGTATGTACCAGAGGTCGCTGAATTTGTCAAAAATCGCGGACGCGCGGAAGTAACCGCTGTTATAGGCGCGCTTATAATTCAGCGTGAATGAAGTGCGCATTTCGGGTTTGAGGTTCGGGTCAATTTCGCGGCCAATGTCTGAGTCGTTATATAGGTATGGCTTGTAATGGCTCAAGTCAAGCAAAGTCTCTTTGTCAACCAAATACGGTACGCCGGGGCCGTTTGGTGTGCCTAATTCCCCTGCGTTCCAATACATATTCACGCTTCTGTTGTTGGGCGAGCGGTAAAAACTGCCCAGATTTCCGGAGCCGATGGTTCCCCGGAACTGGCCGTAACTGAAATCAACTACGTGCTGATTATCGCCGAATACATCGTATTTGACCGTCAGGCGCGGCAATATGGAGGATGTGTCAATTTCACGGCCAAGCCTGCTGTCATATATGTACTTTTCATATCTGAAACCAAGCATTATGTTCCAATTATTATTTATAGTATAAAAATCATTCGCGTAAAGGGTCTGCGATTTACTGATGCCGACGTCCTCTCTGGCATTATTTGTGGTTGACTGTACAAGCACCGTCGGAATACGCCCGGTTGTACGCCAGACGGCGTTGCTGGCTGTGTTTACAAGCGGACTGGCGTTGATTCCCTCAACGTTGAAAACTACATATCTGCCGTCCTGAACGCGGCCCGGTACGTAGTAAGTCGCGTTGTTAATGCCCGGATACCCGCCGCCGCGAACCATTTCTTTGTATTCACCAAAGCCGAAGTCAAATTGGTGGGAATTTAATATCCATTGAACATTGGCGTCAAGTGTCTCGGTGTTCCTGTGTTCGGGGATACCGTCGCCTCTATCTCCATTGGTCAGGTAAGTAGCTCCCCAGTTTGTGACGGTGGCGGCGCCTACGGTAAAGAAATTCGCCGGCGTGGCGCGGCTTGTCCATGTCCCGATGTAGATTGGGTCGCCGGGGCCGTAAGAAAATGTGACATAGCTAGTGCTGCGGCCCCACTTCAGGTCAACTACAAATGAGCCGAAAATACCGTTGTACTGCAAAGACCTGATATCTGAATCGGCGAACTGAGTATGCAGCATGTTATCTATGTCTATACCGCTTAGCTGTGTGTCAAAATATGTGGATTTGTCAACCATCGCCTCAAAGGACAGGGTCTGTGTGGGCGCTATCTGCCAGAATAATTTGTAATTCTGTGTCAGAAGTTTATCGGTTCCGCTGAATAAAAGGGGCGCGGTACTGGTCTGACCATATGTATAACCAAGGGTTCCCTGTCCGAAATAGGGGTTATACTGCCTTCCCGCTCTAAATAGGTTACTCACTTCGGCAGGCCAGGTGGTGGGGGGAATAAATCTTCCGGCGTAGCTGAATGTGATGTGGTCTTTCCAGATAGGTCCGCGCAGGTTGATTTCATAGGTTTTCCACAGTGTGTCATCCTCTGGATCCGCGGGATACCTGACTGGATCGCCAAAGGTCTCAACACGCTCGGAGGCGTCTGGCAGACTTGCGCTCCAGGCGTCGTTTCTCAATTTGACGCGCACGCCCCCATGAAACTCGTTGCTGCCTGTCTTAGTGACAATGCTGACTATGCCGCCTGATGTAAAACCATATCTGGCGTTCATTGGACTTTGGATGACTTGAATGTCTTCTATAAGGTCGTCAATGACGTTTTCATCCTGCCGCCCTTCTCTGACTAGTGGGTCTCTGACGGATACGCCGTTGACTACGAACTGGGACTGACCGGTGATGGCGCCCCGGATAACCGGATATGTAATGTTGCCGGCGACGCCAGGAGCCATGGCCAGAGCGCCGTAGGCGTTCAGGCTTGGGGCGGGAATCGTCTGGATTTCATCCGCGTTGAAAGATGAGGATACTTTTGTATCTGTTTTGTCAACGGCGGCTATTGTCCCCGTAATCTCGACTGTGGCCGTGGCGGCGGCGATAGACTTCAATATGATGTCCTGCCTCCTGGTTATGCCGGCGCTGATGGTAAGACCTTCAACTTTCTGTGCCAGCAGTCCGCTCGCGGAAATGGTCAAACTGTAGTTGACGCCGGGCGGCAACATAGGGGCTCTGAACTGGCCGTTTTCGTCTGTCGCTATTGTCCTTGCTTGCAACAAAACGGGAGATGTGATTATTATTCTCGCTCCGACTACCGGCCTGCCGGCGTCGTTCCTTACTGAACCCAGCAATGTCCCCGTGCTCTCCTGCGCGACAAGGGAGGCGCTGACCAGCAAAAGGCTCAATGATGTTAAATATGATAATTTCATTAAATTCTCCTTGTTGTTAGAACCTGAAACCGGCGCTGAACTCAAACACGACCTTGGTTCTGGAGTAGGTTTCAACACCATCCGGCTTGCCGCTTATCTCATACGGCCTCCAAAACGCCTGATCGAAAGAAACCGTCGTAAGGTTCGCTTCTACAAATACGTTGTTGCCGATATACCCATGTACGCCCGCGAATAAACCGGGCTTGATGGAATTGTTGGAATTCAGCTTCGCCCAATCTCTGTCTTCATCAAACCAAGAGTCGAGATCGTTGCACTCCTCTTCAATCTCAAATAAACCAATCCGACCGAGTGTCTGATCCTGAGCTTTTAACCACTGTAAATTGATACCGGCCTGCCATGACCACCTGGTGTCTCCAATGGCGCGCCTGTAACCAAGATTTAAAACTAAACCGTCTAGGTCGTTTTTATGTATATCCGCTCCCCAATACTTGCTTGACCAGGCTGGACTCCCGTCCGAAAAATAAAAAATCCTGGCCGGCTCAAGTGGTATTGCCGATGTCTCCCACTCCTCGGCACGAAAATATACATACTTCACTTCGCCCATTAATGACGCTCTGCTGTCAAGCCGATACTGACTTGTTAAGGCTAAATGCAAAGATAGATTTGAAGCCTGCTCCTTGTTCCCGGAAGCCATGCCCAAACCTGAACCCATCTTTAGCCCAAAACTTAGTGTCGGCTCCTGGGCGCTCATGCAAAGGCTAACGCCCAGCCCCAAAAGAAGGTACCGAGTTGTTTTGGATATCATTATTCTCCTCCAAATGATGTCTGTGCAAAACTGCACAATTAGGTTGATAAATCCTGAGTGAAACGTTCCCGCTGTGAGAAGGCGGGAAGCGGAGGATTAAACACCTGTGGCCGATAGGATGCAGATAATGTAATTGTTGGAAACAATAAGATATATATTGCGTTGGCCTGTTTAACGACACGACGCCGCTCGCAAAAATGCTTTTGACATCTTTGACATTTTTGACATGGAGATTTTGAGGGGGAACCTCTGTATAGCAGTTCAACACTTCGCAGTCGAATCGCTATACTGTGATTTGTTTGTAGGCGGGCACTGCCCGCCGTCGTACAAGCAATACAAGCGAAATTTGTGTTACTTCAGAAGACAGAAGCGGTTTTGTTGAAGAGATATTGAGAACAGGGGAAGTCTTATTCGAGCGTTCCTGAAGTCCGGGCGTACAACCCCAGTTTGCATTGACGGAGGCAAGTTTACTCACCGACATACCAAGTTGCTATAGCCAATCAACTTTAAAACGGTCCTTTTATTCAAGTAGAAGGCACTTCGTTTCAAGGCTGCGCCTTCGTTACGTGAGCCGCCGACAGGAATGGAGGCAAATCGCCGTTGGTACTGGCGCTGCGGGGCAGCGACAGTGACTTTACGGCGATTGACTCCATTAAAAGGCAAATCGCCGTTGGCACTGGCGTTGCGAGGCAACAACAGTGACTTTACGGCGCTTGACTCTATTAAAAGCGGAACGGTAGCGCAGACGAAAGCCAAAGGGCAACGTACCGTTTTAAAGTTGTTTCACTATATCAAACATAATCCCGTTTAATTGCAATTCGGTATCTCAAGTTGAGAATGCTCATTTTCTGCATATTTCGGCATAGCACTATCAACACTTCGTAGCTGAACAGCTATGCCGTAATTTGCTTACAGGAGTATCCCGCCCGCCGTTGCGCGGGCAATAAAAGCGAAAAATACTATAAGAGAATCATTGTAAGGTTGGTTGGCTATATTACAGTTTTGGATACTGCACTAGCCACAAATTATAAAAACACTTATAAAACAGCACCGATAATGCAGGAGTTAAAAACTTCTGTTCCCGCCGTGGTAAGGCGGGAAGCGGAGGATTAAACACCTGTGGTCGATAGGATGCAGATAATGTAATTGTTGGAAATAATAAGATATATATTGCGTTGGCCTGTTTAACGACACGGCGCCGCTCGCAAAAATGCTTTTGACATCTTTGACATTTTTGACATGGAGATTTTGAGGAGACTATATAACAATTTTATATAAAATGTGCCATTTCTATGGAAGTGAGGTCTGTTTGCATGACGGGAAGTACTTTTAAACTTCATTTGAATCAAAAAAGATTTATACAACATGGAGACTCCCCAAAAACTTTCACCTCAAAATCGCGTAGTGTGACTTTGATGTGGAATTGATATAGAAATCAACATTTAGGTAATTTGAAAAAAAGTTCCTGATAAAAAAGTTGGAGATAATTCATTTTGTGTGTAAACTGGGTGTACCGGATTTGGCAAAATTCTGCATTTCGGCATTTGACACAGGCAACATTGGATGGACTGTATGGCCTTTCATTCCGAACAATTTGGCATTTGGTTCCCGCCTTACCACGGCGGGAACCAAAACGGTATTGAGTTTAACCCACTTCAACCATATTTTGGAGGTAAAAAGCAATGAGGGTAACACTGTTAAATTTTAGCCGCTTGGCGGCAATACTCGCGGTTGGCCACGGGGCTTTGGTGGCTCAGGGTGTGCAAACGGGCAACCTGGCGGGTAGAGTGACAAACCAGCAAGGCGCTCCTATCGTTGGCGCGGCAGTGCGCCTTGATACCGGACGCGGCGTCCGCACGTCCGTGACAAATGAAAGAGGCGAGTGGCGCATTCCCCTGCTTTTGGTAGGTCCTTGCACACTGAATGTCACGGCCAACGGCTATATTGGTCAAAGAGCCAACGCGCAGATAAACCTTGGACAAACCAATATCGTCAATTTTTCAATGAGAGAGACGACCGCGGCGTCCGCGACTGTTGAAATTACAGGCGCCGCTCAGGAAATCGATCCAACCACGGTGACCGACGGGAAAAACATCACGGCGGCCGCTATTGACAACCTGCCCATCAACGCGAGGGGAGTCGCGTCTATCGCCAGTCTCGCGCCCGGTATGGTCAGCAACTCTATACGCGGCGCGCAGAGTAATCACACACAATGGATGATCGACGGCGTTGACGGCATAGACCCCGTCACGGGCGGCGGCATCATGTACCTCAACGAGGAAACCATTCAGGAAGTCCAGGTCGTCACAGGCGGCGCTACGGCGGATATGGGGCGTTTTACGGGCGGCATGGTCAATGTCGTCACCAAGTCGGGGACAAATAAATTTGACGGTACCATGCGTTTTGAAATAACAAATCCCGACTGGAACGCCATTGCTCCAATGGGTACCAAGGCTGAAAGCCAGCATTCCACGCTTCAGTTGTATCATGTTTCCGGACCTATCTGGAAAGACCACGTCTTTTTCTCCGTTGGCTACCGCGTTGTCACGCCGACCGTTAAAAATATCAGATATACGAGCGCTCCTGAAGAACTCGGCGGAAATCAGCAGTACATTGCTTACAATACAGACGAACGCCAGGACATCAAGATTGATTGGCAGATAAACGAATCGCACAGGCTTTTCGGTCTGTACAACAACACCAAGATGGACAGATTCGGCATAGATTATCCATATTCGTTCGGTTACGATAGCACCAGCCCGGCCACGCTGTCAGCCCAGCCCGACGAGTATGGCAATATCAGCTTTGGTTATGTCGGTACGCTCTCAAGCAATTTTGTGCTGAAAGCCAATTACGGCAAGAAAAATGAAAAGCTGGGAGGTCCAGGCGGGGGCGGCCAGGGCGGCCCCGACGTCCCCATGATGATTGACGCGACTACATACGCTATTTATGACAACGGCTTTTTTGGCTATGACTCAGACAGCCGGCCCGTTCAAAACGCCACACTGAGCGCCGATTGGTTCCTGGATTCCCCCTTTGGGCAGCACGAGTTAAAAATTGGCGTTGACTGGTTTCAATCCCAACGCAACGCGGCCAATGCCCAAACTCCCTCAGACTATATCATTAATTTCAGCGGATTTATAAACGATCCGGAGGAATATGGAACCAACCTGGACAACAGATTGTTTGATGAAGATTCCAATCTGGAACATTGGAAAACGTTTGAGGGCGCAACAACCAAAAATACCATTTGGTCTTATTACGTAAATGATAAAATCAAATTTAACAAGCATTTTTCGGCAAATGTGGGCGTCAGGCTTGACAAATTCGCTTCTGAAAATGACATTCAAGCAATGAACTTTGATATAACGGCATTTTCACCCCGCTTGACCGGTATCTATGACCTGAACGGCGATGGCAGGTGGGTGTTTGAAGTGGGCTATAACCAGTACGCCGGCCAGATTATGCAGGGCGCTACGGATGGCGCCTCCGTCGTCGGCAACCCGGCGCTGTACCAGTACGATTACATAGGAGGTCCGGGTAATTTGCGCAGCAGTTATTCAGATACCCCCTCCTATGTCTATAATCCCGATCTTTACAGGCAATCAAATCTGATTGACGCGGACATGAAGCCGCCTACAATGACTGAAACATCTGTTTTGGCCAGGTTCAGCGATGGCAGGCGAGGCTTTTATTCATTGGCTTTCTCCCAGCGCAAGTGGAGGAATTTTGTGGCCTCCTATGCGAGCGAACAACCAAACCCCATTGACGACGAGGATTATCTGCTCACTTTAATATCAAATGACCCGGCCCTGAAGCGCGACTATAAGGGCATTGAGTTCCAGTGGGAAAAGCAGTTCACGCCTGAATTCAGTTTTGGCGGCAATGTCACGCTGAGCGAGACGAAGGGCAATTTTGAGGGCGGCCAGACCGGCTCGGATGGTCCGCTCCGCTTATATGGCCCGTTAGGCACTTATGAGCCTGTATTTGAGGACAATGCTCTGGCAGGCGCGTACCAGCCGACGGAAGAACAGCTAGCGCCATACGGGTATCTGAGTACCGACAGGCCGCTTATGGTCAAGACCTGGACCAACTATAACAAGTCCGTTTTCGGCAAGGGTAATTTGAACCTCGGCGTATATGCCAGCTATACCTCCGGCAACCCTTATTCAAATAGCGCTCGCGCCAATTTGCGCGGTTACGTTGACGGAATTTACGGCCCTTACTACACCAGGTATTTCAGCCAGAGGGGCGCGTTCAGGTTCAACAGCTACTACAACGTGTCGCTGCAGGTCGGCTACGACCACACCTTTTGGAAAGGAGTCAAAGTATTTGGCCACGCCAATATTACAAACATCTTCAACCATCAAATCCAGGTTGACTGGAATACCACAGGCAACGCTTATTGGAACAGCGGCGCCACCACCGGCTATCAGCCGGATAACTTCAACAGGCCAACCGCCATATTCCTCCCAGGCGCCAACTATGGGAAACCCACCAGTGTCACTAACTACTTAAGCCCCAGGGGCATACTCCTCGTACTGGGTGTGCGTTACTGATATAGCAATAAAATTTGAACTGCTATACCGAGACTCTTACAGCCGACAGACCGGAAAAACAAGCACAGCCTATTTTTCCGGTCTTTTTGCTATATAGCCATTCAACTTTAAAATCATCCTGTTTATCCAAGTGGGAGGCATTTCGTTTCAAGGCTGCGTTTTCGTCACATGAGCCGCCGACAGGAATGGAGGCAAATCGCCGTTGGCGTTGGCGCTGCGAGGCAGCACAGTGACTTTACGGCGATTGACTCCATTAAAAGCGGAACGGCGGCACAGACGAAAGGCACAGGGCAACGTACCGTTTTAAAGTTGTTTCACTATATAGAATAGACTTCTTTCGTAACCGCTTGAACAAGAAACTTTTTGCTTGTCTGTATATGTAATTTCAAGATGTCTTGTCAAGGTTACGAAAGAAGTCTGATGATCAGGCCGCCTGAATGCGGATTTCGCCAAAAATTTCAGTTTGCACAAGCCTGGCGCGGCCATTTTTAACAAGCTCCAGCAGGGCTAAAAAAGTGAGGACAAGGTCCTCTCGGTTTTGAGATTTGGCCAGCAATTCAACAAATGGCAGCCATACGCCGCCTTGCAGCAAGTCAAGGACTTCAGCTATACGCTGTTCCAATGTCTTTTGAGGCGTAATGACTTCAACGGGCGGCGGGGGCAGCAAGCGCTTCAGCGTGTCCCTGTAGGCTCCCAGGAGGTCCATGAGAGTGGCCCTGATAGGCTCGTCCTCTGTCCTGGCATGGTCTTGAATATCCAAACCGCTGACAAAAACTACGTTCCGCCAATTGCTCTCCCTCTCGGAGAGTTCCTTTGCCGCTTCTTTTATGGCTTGATAATTCAACAGTCTCTGGACTAATTCTTCCCTGGGGTCCTCGGCTTCGCCCTCTTTTGGCGGGACGGGCAAGAGCATTCTGCTCTTTATCTGGATCAGTTGAGCGGCCATAGCGATAAATTCGGCGGCGATTTCCAGGTTGAGTTCTTCCATAAGCAGCAGATAGTCCATGTACTGCTTTGTGACAGAAGCTATGGGCAAATCCAGAATGTCGAGCTTTTGATCGCGTATAAGGTGAAGCAATAAGTCCAGCGGACCTTCAAACAGCGGAAGATCCAGGGCCATACCGATGAACTTGCTTTCAAACCCTCCGGGCGGCTCAAAAAGTCTGGAGGGAAGCAGCTCCGTTGCAACTGATCCGGCGGGAAGCGGCTCCGCCGCCATATTTTCGGCGGATGTTTCGCCATTTGAATCGGTCCGCGTTAAATTTTCCATCAGGATATTATAACGCCGCTTTTTACAACTTAAACTGCCTGGTCAGGTTATCCAGATCATCAGAGGATTTTGCCAGGCTCTCTATCATTTTATTAGTCTGTTTGACCGACTCATCCATATGCGTTATCGAGTCCACATTATCCTTGAGAACAACAAATATGGACTTGAGGTCGTCAACTGTGCGCCTGCCGACATTTACCTGTTCTTCTAAAGTCACGGATATCTGCTGCGTCATTTCGGCGCTCTTGCGCACTTTGCCCTCAATATCGCCAATCAGCGTATGCAAAGCGTTCACGGCTTTGGACCCGGTCTTGGTTTTCTCGTTGCTCTGTTTGATCAGACTTTCAATCTCATTTGCCGCCGTGGCGGAGCGCTCGGCCAGCTTGCGTATCTCATCGGCCACAACGGCGAAGCCTCTGCCGTACTTGCCGGCCCTGGCGGCCTCTATGGCGGCGTTCAAGGAGAGCAGATTGGTCCGGCGAGCTATCTGGGAAATAACTGTTGTAATTTTGCCCACCTGATCCGAGCTGTTCAGTATTTCCCGCATCGCTTTAATGGATTCATCCATTTTCTCCAGGCACTTAGATGTTTCATCCATGGCCGCGCTGCTGATAGTCGCGGATTCTTTGGTCAAATCGCTTGATTTTGAAATATCGCCAATAAGCTCATTGAGGTCGTTGGAAGTTTGACTGATTACGGACCGCTGAATGCCTATCCCTTTCTCAATTCCCGCCGCGTTATTGGATATCGTTTCAGACGCGGAGGCAAGATCGTTTGCCGTGGTCGCGTTCAGGTCGGCTACAAGCGTTATCTCTCTCATATTGGTATGCAGGTTGCGGATTGTGGCGTCGAGAGATTTTGACATTTCGCCTATTTCATCGTTTGTGTCTGAATTGGATTTAACAGTCAGATTGCCTTTGGCAACCTCTTTAAGAAGCAGGTTGGTATCCGTAATGGGTCTTACGATTCCGGCAATGACGCGCTGCGAGACTAATAGTATAAGAATCGTGATTATTATTACCAAAACCGAAGCCATAACAATCTGTTGCATAATCAGGATATTCAGTTTTTTCATGTCGAGACCAAGAAAGAGTATCCCGTTCATGTTGCCCGAAGGGTCTTTTAAGGGGGTATAGCCCGTTACGTGCTTTTTGCCCAATATCACGTTTTCGCCAAGGTAAGTCCGCCCATCTTTCAATACTACCTGGGCGATGGAGGGGTTATTCAGACTTGTTCCGATAGCTCTTGTTCCATCGGCTTTTTTAATTGTCGTCGCGACTCTGACGTCGCCGTCAAATACGGTACACTCGGCGTCCAGCATTTTTTTGATTGCGTCCACAAAAGTGAAATCCGTTATAGAGGAATTTCCGACCGTTAAAGCTCCGATGATCCTGCCGTTAGCCATGACTGGCGCACCGGCGCGCAAAGAGTATGGGGCTGTGCTGGTAACTTCCAGTCCCTTGGAGTTTTTGCCGAGCAGCGCGTTTTTTATGCTGGGCGCATTCGACAAATCGCCTGCATCGGCGGAGTGTCCGCGCGCCAGGACGACGCCT
>JAITCJ010000117.1 GCA_031283145.1 Holophagales bacterium
AATTTTTTCTGCATATCCCGTAAAATATCCAAATATGCCTTTTCAACATCGGTTAAATCATCAGGAATCTGCGCTATGTACACATCGTACTCACGGTGAGCTTTTTCCACTGCTTCAATATGATTGACCATTCCAGCGCTTTCCAATACGCCAAATCCGAAATCACCTGTGAACTTGTCCAGCGTTTTGAGCCAATGCAGCCAGTCAACTTTAAAATCATCCTTTTTATCCAAGTGGGAGGCACGAAGTGCCAAGGCTGCGCTGTAGTGAAGTAAGCCACCGACAGGCGGTGAGCGGAACGGTAGCGCAGACGAAAACCACAAGGCAACGTACCGTTTTAAAGTTGTTTCACTATAGACAACGATTTCAGAACGATTGCCGGTTCTTTGCGCTTTATTTTCTCTCGCCAGTGATGAGAGTTTTTTGTCATCAGATTTCATACCCGATCGCCCCCAACCTTTTGCGGATTTCATCCTCCAGCTCGTGGGAGCGTTTGAACATTACGGAGAGATCGCCTGTAAGCCGCGCCATTTTTTCCTCGAATGGCTCGCCGTCGTCTTCCTGTTCTTCAATGCCGACGTATCGCCCCGGCGTAAGAATATAATCCTGCCTGGCGATCTCTTCAGTCGTCACGGCGGCGCAAAAGCCCTTTACGCTCTCAATCGTCCCGTGGCCAAATGCTTCAAACGCCGCGGTTATCTTGGCGACATTCTCCGCAGTCATTTCGCGCAGACGGCGGTTGACCATCGTCCCCATCCTGCGGGCGTCAATGAACAGTGTCTTGCCCTTTTGCTTCTTGTTCCGGCCAATGAACCAAAGGGAAACTGGTATTTGAGTGGTGTAGAATAACTGTGTGGGCATGGCGATAATGCCCTCCACGAGGTCGTCCTCCACGATTTTACGCCGAATTTCGCCCTCGCCGCCGCTCTGGGAGGACAGTGAGCCGTTAGCAAGTACCATGCCGATTTTACCGTTCGGGGCGAGGTGGTAAATCATGTGCTGAAGCCATGCGAAGTTGGCATTGCCGGATGGCGGCAAGCCGTACTTCCACCGTTGGTCATCGTTCAGTGAGCCGTCGTTCCAGTCGGAGAGGTTGAACGGCGGATTGGCGAGTATAAAGTCGGCTTTAAGCGTTGGGTGCAGGTCGTTGTGGAACGTATCGGCGTTGTACCCTCCCAGGTCAGCCTCAATGCCGCGAATGGCAAGGTTCATCAATGCCATTTTGCGTGTGGTCGGATTTGCGTCCTGCCCATAGACAGATAGGTTACCGATGTTGCCAGAATGGTTCTTTACAAAGTCTGTTGACTGTATGAACATACCGCCGGAACCACAGCATGGGTCATAAACGCGCCCTTTGAATGGCTGAAGCACTTCAACGAGTGTCCGAACCACGCAGGACGGAGTGTAAAATTCACCCGCTCTCTTGCCTTCCCGCTCCGCGAACTTGGCGAGGCAGTATTCGTAAACGCGCCCCAATATGTCCTTGTCTGCGCCGTGTTCAATCATCTGAATATTGGTGAACAGGTCAACCACGTTTCCGAGGCGGCGTTTATCCAGTTCGCCGCGGGCGTAGTTTTTGGGCAGGATGTCTTTTAACCGCTTGTTTTCTTTTTCAATCGCCCGCATAGCGTTGTCAATGACAGTTCCGATTTCCTCTCTGTGAGCGGACTCGGCGATAACGCTCCACCGCGCCGATAGCGGCACGAAAAACACATTTACTTCCGCGTAGGCGTCCTTGTCCTCCACATCGTCATCGTCAGCTTCTAGTTCGCGGTAACGCTCATCAAATTTGTCTGAAATGTACTTGAGGAAAATAAGCCCCAACACAACATGCTTGTACTCCGCAGCATCCATATTGCCGCGCAGGATATCCGCCGCGGCCCAGATTTGCTGCTCAAAACCGATAGACGCCGTGTTGTTTGCGGTTGAAACAGGCATTATTTTTTTCTTTATCCCTCTCTAAAAGTTACTTTGTTGATCTCTTTAAAAGTTGTTGTTCCGGCACGCACTTTCTCAATGGCGCTTTCCCTGAGTGACTGCATACCGTTTTTCCTGGCGGCGGCTTTGATGTCCCGGACACTGGCTCTGTTTGTTATCAGTTCCCTGAGTTCATCGTTCATTCCCATAAATTCAACTATGGCTTGCCTGCCTCTGTAGCCCGTGCCATTGCAGTCAACGCAGCCAACCGTGTCATACAGAGTCGCGCTTTGCGCCCAGTCGGGGGCGATGCCGTTTTCTCTGAGTTCCGCCTCGCTCACTTTTATGGGCTTTTTGCACTTTGGGCAGAGCACACGGACCAGACGCTGAGCCAACACGCAGTTCAGAGCGGAAACGAAGTTATAGACTTCCACACCCATGTGCTGGAAACGGCCCAGCACATCCAATGTGTTGTTTGCGTGGACAGTTGTAAATACCAGATGGCCTGTCAGGGCGGATTGAATGGCGATTTGGGCCGTCTCGTTATCGCGGATTTCACCAACCAGTATTTTGTCGGGGTCATGACGCAGGATGGAGCGCAGTCCAAGGGCGAAAGTGAGTCCCTTTTTTTCATTTACCGGAATCTGCGTGACGCCTTCCAGTTGATATTCAACCGGATCTTCGATAGTTATGAGTTTGTCCTCAGGGCTTCTGATTTCGCTCAAAATGGCGTACAGCGTGGTGGTTTTACCTGAACCCGTTGGGCCTGTCACCAGAAACATTCCATAGGGTTCGCGCGCAAAGCGCCGTATCCGCAGTAGCTCATGCTGCTGGAAACCGAGAATGTCCAGGTTTAACTGGCGAAATTCTTCCGATAAGTTTTCTTTGTCCAAAATACGAATAACAGCGTCTTCGCCGTGGATTGTCGGCATGATTGATACACGGAAATCAATCGCCCTGCCGCGGACTTTCAATTTGAAACGGCCGTCTTGGGGCTTGCGCTTTTCGGCAATATCCAATTCGGACATGACTTTGATGCGGCTTATGATCGGGGAGGCAAATCGTCTGTCTATGGGGTCGGCTGCCGGATAAAGGCTTCCGTCAATGCGGTATTTAATGTGAAAGCCATTCCCCGCCGATTCCATATGAATATCCGATGCCCTGCGCTGCAAGGCGTTAAAGACAGTCGTGTCAACCAGTCGTATTATTGGCGCTTCATCTTTATCTGTCAGGCGATCCAAATCCAGGACTTCATCATCCAAGTCATCCTCTGAGACGACTAGAATACTTAGAGCTTCGCCTGCTTCATCAAGAACTTTCTGGCCGGATTCAGATTTTTTTAGTACTTCTTGTATTTGCGTCTGGGGAGCTGCCGCAAATTTCAGCGGACGCTTTAATAAGCGCCTGAGCAGGTCTTGTGTGATGACGTTCAATGGGTCCGCCATAGCTACCCAGAGGCAACCGTCCCGCTCCTGCACCGGTACAAAGTGATGCTTTAGCATTAAGTCCAGACTGACCATCTGGAATAGAGTAAAATCAACATATTCTTTAGTTAAGTCCAGAGTTGGGTATATCTGGGATGGCAGTGTGAGTTCCAGACCGCCCGCCAGATCGGGGTTTGGTATCAGGTCAGGGGTTGAGTTTGAGGGTGCGCCTGAATATGTCATAACGTGATTCTAGTGCTTTTTGATTGGATAATGTTCATTATGAATATTTAGTAATTGCTATAATCCCAAATGTAATACTCTCTTTTCTGCGCTCTGTTTTTCAAGCCGCTTGGCTATTACAATCTGTTCCTGACAATAATTCCTGGCTGCGGGGCGGGACAGCCGAATTCGCATAGTCCGCAACCTGTACATCCTTCTTCGATTACTTCAGGATGGGGGATACGGTTGTGGCCGTGAATGCGCAACGTGATGGCTTTCCCGGGATATGGGCAGCGGTCTATGCAGGCACGGCAGCGTTCCGCTGGGCGGGTAGCGGTTTCAAAGGTGAGACAGCGTGATGACTTTACGTGCGCCACGCCTATGCGCACAGCTTCTGGGCCTTCTATTAACGCGCTATTTTCTGTTTTCAGTTTGGGCCACTCCAAGGCGCTTTCCTGACATGCCGTTATACATGGTAACGCTTCGCACAGGAAGCAGGGCATCGCCCTGGGAATGAGCTGTGGAGTTCCCATAGCAAGGCCGGCGGTCGCTGGAGCGCGTGCCAGGGAACTTTGCGGACATGCTTGTATGCACTTGTCACAACGGGTACATGCCGTCAAAAAAGCTAATTCATTTAACGCGCCGGGAGGACGCAATAATTTGGGACCGATGCTCTCCAAGACTGATTCAAGTTTTTCAGCAGCGAAACCCGCAAACAAAGTACCCAGTGATTTTAAAAAGCTGCC
>JAITCJ010000137.1 GCA_031283145.1 Holophagales bacterium
CCAGTAAGCTGGATTTAAGGCTGCGCGTTGCCAAGCACTGGAAAAACGGCGTTGTCCAAAGTCTTTGCGATGGCGATCACGAGTCGTCAGCCGAATCCGTTTTTGTGTCCGGCGACGATGTGTATGTGGCCGGAATGGAGAGAAATTTACGAAAAACGAATACAGCCATGCTTTGGAAAAATGGAGAAGCGCAGAGCCTCAGCGATGGAAGCCGCGACGCTGTCGCCAGTTCTGTTTTTGTTTCAGACAACAATGCGTATGTAGTTAAAAACGAGGAATCTCAAGAAAAAGATGTCGCCAAGCTCTGGAAAAACGGTGTTGAGCAAAGCCTCAGTGACGGAAACTCTAGCGCTTATGCCGAATCCGTTTATATCGCGGGCGGAAAAATTTACGCGGCGGGATTGGAAAAAAACGCGCAATTAAATTCTGTCGCCGTGCTATGGAAAAATGGCTCGAAACAATACCTCAGCGATGGAAGCCGCAACGCTGCGGCCGAATCTGTTTTTGTATTAAACAAGGACGTCTACGTGGCGGGATGGGAAGATAACTCAAAAGAATATTCTGTCGCCATGCTATGGAAAAATGGCGCGGCTCAACCTCTCAGCGATGGTAAAGGCAACGCGTATGGGTTATCTGTTTTTGCGTCCGGCGCGGATGTGTATGTGGCGGGGTACGAAAATCACACTGCCGTGCTTTGGAAAAACGGCGATATCCAATACCTTGGCAATGGAAATGACCATTCGTACGCTTATTCAGTTTTTGTGGCAGGCAATAATGTATATGTTGCCGGGAGTGAGGGCAGTACCGCCACGCTTTGGAAAAATGGTGAGCCGCAAGACATGAATGATGGAAGCATCAGCGCGGAAGCTCGTTCAGTTTTTGTGTTGGGTACGAACGTGTACGTGGTGGGGAAAAAATTCATGGCGTCTGATTTTGGCGACGCGCGTCAGATTGCCGTTCTATGGAAAAACGGAGTAGCTCAATACTTGGGCAAAGATAACCCAAAAACAACGTGCGCCGATTCCGTTTTTGTATTGGGCGATGATGTGTACTCGGCTGGATATGAACAAGACGATCAAATGAAATGTGTTGCCAAAATCTGGAAAAATGGCGTCGAGCGAAGCCTTTGCGGCGAAAGCCGCGAAACCAAGTCTGTTTCCGTCTTTGTGAAGTGAATGTATATTCATGAAATGGACTAATGCTCGAATAAAAAAGTTGATGGAGCTTTTGAAGAACGCTCATCCAAACGCCAAATGCGCGCTGGAGCATTTGGATCCGTTCCAACTGATAGTGGCGACTATTTTGAGCGCTCAGTGTACGGATGAGCGAGTCAATCGCGCTACCCCAACGCTTTTTGCCAAATTTCCTGACGCCGCCGCTTTGTCAAAGGCGAATACTGCGGAATTAGAAGCAATTATAAGACCAGTCGGTTTTTTCAGGAACAAGGCTCACAATTTGATAGGGATGGCGTCTGAGTTGGTAATATGCCATGACGGCAATGTGCCGAGCGATCCAGCGGCCCTTGGGTTGCTTCCGGGCGTGGGGCGCAAGACGGCTAATGTGGTGCTTGCCAATGCGTTTGGCATCCCGGCTCTGGCGGTTGATACACACATTTTTCGTGTAGCCAGACGCTTGGGGCTTTCTGAAGCCGACACGCCGGAAAAAGTTGAGACCGACCTTTGCGGCTATTTTCCTAAAGACTCTTGGATTGCGTTGCATCACCAGTTGATTTGGCACGGACGATTAATTTGCTCCGCAAGGAACCCGATGTGTTCAGAGTGCGCCTTGATTAAAATCTGCGCTATGGGTACGGGAGCAATAACCGATCCCCATAAGAGGTGACGCCAACAAGCCTGAAAAAAGGACTGATGTCTGTTTTTCAGACTTGTTAGGGGTGTTTTCCCGTAGGCCGCACTACAGAAAATTTTTGGGCTGTTTCAAGCATCGTTTGTTGGCTATATTTACACCATTTGGGGACTGCCCCAAAAACTTCCATATCAAAATTGGATTCCGCAATTTTGATATGAAACCGTTATACTATGGTCAAATTTGTGTTTTTTGGCTGGAGGTACAAATGCGCTCTCTGTTGGTAAATTTTTTTGTATTAGCCTCTGTTTTTGCCGTGCCCGTTTGGCCGATTTTCGGTGTTCCATCTGATTCAGCGCAAATACAATCTAAAGCCGATGATGGGCCGTATGTTTTGTGGGAGGGGGACAAGGCTCATGCGCATTGGATAAAGAACGGCGCGCATGTTGTGAAAACGTTCAACGCGCCTTTTGACCTGCCTCTTGAGGGATTTGGTTCTCTGGGGCTGCGTTTGGATGGCAGAGCATATCCTGAAGTGGAATTTGAATTGCCGGAGCCGCCGCGAATTTTTGTTCTCAGCGATGTTCACGGCGTCTTTGATGTTATGCGTGACCTATTGGTGGCCAATAAGGTGATTGATTCGCGTAACCGCTGGACTTTCGGTAAAGGACACTTAGTCATATTGGGCGACGTGGCCGACCGCGGGGATCAAGTTACCGAGATTTATTGGTTTATTCGGGCTTTAGAAGAAAGCGCCAGGACGGTCGGTGGGCGCGTCCATATGATCATGGGCAACCACGAAGCCATGCTGCTCACCGGCGACTATCGCTATGTAAACCCTATGTACATGGGTCAAGTAGATGGTATGCCAAGTCTGGCCTATCTGTATGGAACGCAATCTGAATTTGGCCGTTGGCTGCGCAACCGCCCGCTGATGCTGAAATTGGGTAGTACGTTGTTTTTGCACGGCGGCATTTCACCTGAATTTCTGGCCAGGGGGCTGGATATAGCCGCCGCCAACAGAAATCTGCGCTTGGCGCCGAAGGAAGACAGGGATGAATTGAACGCCTTTTTGCAGGGGTCTGCCGGTCCGCTTTGGTACCGTGGCATGGTACTGGATAATCAGAGTGATTCTATTACTGAAGCGGATATTGACCGAACCCTGGCGCGCTTTAATGTGAAACGGGTGGTTGTGGGGCATACGACTGTGGAAAAGGCGTCTTCGCTGCACAATGGGAAGGTTCTGGCAATAGACGCGGGTATTCAGCATAGGCGCGGCGAAGCTCTTTACATTCAAAAGGGTAAAATATTCAGGGCGCTTCCTGATGGTTCGAAAGTGGAATTATAGCAGTTTAACACTTCGCAGTTGAACTGCTATGCAGGGAGGTTTTGCAACTAGCTCTATATGTTATTATAATTTCTATAAATTGCCCTAAAACATTACCCTGCAAGAAAACTGGAAAGCGCGGGGCTGTTGGTGGTTGCCGGGGGCGAATGTCGGGTCCGTGTTATTTACAACTGTCATTGGCTGACTGTTGGCGAGATTGAATACTTCTGCGGCCAGTCTGACGTTGACACTATTTATTTTTCGGCTGTAGGCAAGCGCGATGTCAAGGCTTGCGACGCCTGGCAGGATTTGGTCGCCGCGCGCAGCGCCCGGAACGAGTATGTTGTAGCCGCCAGTTCTGATCAGCGAGCTGTAGCGCATACCGGTACGAAGCGCAAAGACACCGGATAATTCAAATGAATACGGCAGTTTGGCGCTTCCAAAGGCTTTGAATGAGTGGCGCAGGCTTTCATTTAGCAGGCCATTGTATTGGGGGAGCCTGTAGTCTTCTCTAAGGCTTGGTATTTGCGCAAAGCCTGTGTTTCTGCCTGTGGCGCTCTGAACATTGCCAACTTCAGAATTACCTGTGAGTTCGCCATAACTGTAGCTGAACTGCATCCTGTGTCCGCTTTCAAATCTGCGGTGAACTGTAAGGTCAAAGCCAAAGAAATCCCTATTCAATCCTGGCAGGTTTGCGATGGCCTTTTTGCCAGCGCTGGAGTCCGCAAGCACGTCCAGCTCAGGGAGATAACCAAAAATTGGTTCATAGGTATCAATCAAATCTCTGACATGCTTGACAGTGGCAACGGCCTCAAATATCCAAACTCCCAAGCAAGGTATATTCTGCATCCGTTTGGCACCCAGTTGATATAAGTCTGTTTTAGGCGCGCTCAAGTCGGCCATGGCGACATTTCTCACGCCCTGTACTCCTGTGGTCTGCCAGGTCTTCCATTTGCCTTTTGAGGCGTCTGAAGGATTTTGGCTGTCCGGAATCCATACTTGGCGTTCAGTAGCTGGTCCGCCTGTAACAGCGCCGGCGGCCGTGATAGTTCCCGGTGTTGGCGGACTGTAAATACGACCCGCGTAAGCGAACAGCCTGAACTCCCCTTTTGTCGTTGGGTCCCATGAAATGCCTATTCTGGGGCTGATTAGGTTCTGGCTGTAAGCGGTTTGTCCGTCTTCCGTGTCCAACTTGGCCTGGTCATAGCGAACGCCTATATTCAAAACCCAATTGGGGCTAAGTTGTAAATCATCCTGAACAAACACACCTGCGATACGCAATTTCAGCGGACTTCCGTACTCTTCCATGGACGCGAGTGTGCGTTGGTACAGATAGCTTCCACGCCCCCCAACCAAATAGCCGGAAACAGGGCTTGCCGTAGCCAGGCTGTATAGCGTGTCGTATCCGTAGTCTAGCCCGTCGTTGTGCTGCGCCAATCCGGATCGTATTGACGCCAGTGTAGCGGCGTCCGGGCCATTCCCGCCAGCCGCCCTGTCCTGGTAGCTCATACCGCCGCTGGGGCGTGCAAAGGCCAAGGTGTATTCACTTTGTAAGCCCTGAAACCCGGCTTTTACGCGATGAAGACCGGTAATCAGCGTCAATTCACTGCGGAAACTGAGGTTCCGTATGCGCTCAAGTCTCTCGTCGGCATATCTCCCAAAGGATTCATTTCCAGGCGCGTCCAACTCTGACCTGTAAGGGCCGGCATCGGGTGTCGTGGGGTAAGTATAGAAAGAAGTGTTATGAATACCCAGCGTGTTTTCCCAAGTCAAAGTTTGTGTCAATACGCCAGCGTGATGTAACAGATAGCTGTCGCCACCGCGGTTACGGTTTGACATCTGCTCATCCTTGAGGCTGGAGTCCCCTGCTGTGTTAAAGGCCGTCTGCGTCACCGGATCACCAAAGTACTCAAATTCCATGCGATGGTCACCTGAAGCAAACCAAGTCAATTTTAAAAAACGGTAAGAGCGGTCTTCATCCTGATTGCGCATTCTGGGCTCGCCGCCAGCTGGTCTTATGTTTTCGTAGTCGAGACTGGACAACTGTCTGTTGAACCCACCGAAAAATAAGAGCTTATCCTTTATAATCGGTCCGCCAAGTGTGACAGCCCACTCTCTGGCATCCGTGGCCCTCTCTTCGGGCGTATTGATCAAGTCTTTAAAGGGCCGCGAGTTCATGCCTCGCCATATTGAATACCCAACCAGGCTGCCGCTGAATTCATTCGTCCCGCTCTTTGTCGCTATGCTGAAAACGCCGCCGGCCGCAAAACCAATTTCAGCCTTGTGACCGCCTGTAGTCAAAGTCTGGCTCTCAATTATTTCACTTGAGATATTTAAGCCAAAACGGCCTGTACTGCTTAGGTTAGTTGGCATACCGTCAATCAGGAAAGAGTTGGAATCAAGCATTGAACCCAGCACGACAGGTTCCGGTTTGCCGCTTGGGGAAATACTTGGCACGAGATAAGAATATTCAACATAGCGATGCGTTGGTAGCGGCAGTCTTTCCAGGTCCTGGGAAGCGAATGACGTCTGTACGCCCACCGAGCTTGTTTCTGCAAGAAGCGGACTGGTTTCTATAACAACGGTGGCTTGGGCAGACCGCAAGTGCAGCCTCACTATCGCAAGTTCATCAACCTTGAGCCAGACAGAATTGCCTTCCAGGTAATAGAGACCTGGCAGCAATCCGGCCACAGAAGCCTCGCCGCGGATGTCTGTGTATAAAACCCTCTGTACCATGCGGTCGGCGGACTTCAATGTCAATTTGTGACCAACCACTGAAAGTCTATCGGCGTCTTTGACGTAAATCAAAATGGACGCTGTGGTTTGCGACCACATATAATTGACGTGCACAGAACCTGCCAACAATGCCGTAATCGCTGGAAGCGCTGAAAGCGGAAACGATTTACTCATGGGACACTTTTTTCAAAATCATTCATGGAGATAGCCTGTACTTGATTTGGTTACAGGGTTTTGAAGGCTCGAGAGCAGTTTTCTCAAAGAATCAATCACTTCCTCCAGTTGTTGCGCGGGTATTTTTTTTTGATTGATAGCTATTGATTCATCAGCGGCTTCGCCGGAAATGCCGGTTTTGGATTTAATATTTAATTTGGACTTTGCTGTCTTTGGTGTTTTGACCTGCGGCGCCTCGGTATTAGGTTCTTCAATATCCAGTCCCAGAGCGCGGTTGAGTCTGCCTGTTAAAAAAAGTTCCCTGCAATCCGCCACACTAAAGCCTTCTTTTATCCACGCCGCTATGCTGACCAGCTTAGGCAGGTCATCTATGTGGTAGTAGCGCAGGTTGCCCTGACTCCTCCTTGGACTTATCTCCGGAATAACTTTTTCCCAATAACGGACGTCCTGCGGCGAAACGCCGACAGCGGCCGCGGCCTCCCCAATTTTGAACCAAAGGCGCTCTGTCATAAGGCTTCCTTTTGTTCAATAGCAGACGCGCCACCGGTTTTTTCGATGTAGTTTAAGGAGCGCAGGCGTTTGTACAGGTTAGAGCGATCCAGGCCAAGCCGCTCGGCTGCGTACGCGACATTGCCGTTCTGAAGTTTAAGTTCCCTTTGAATATAAATACTTTCAAACCACTCGCGGGCTTCCCTCAGATTTGAAAATTCCGGAAACGACATTGAGTCTGAATCCACCACTTGGCGTACGTCTAACGGCCCTAGGTCTTTTATGGTGATCTCGCCGCCGCGCGAGAGGATCATGGCGCGCTCCATCAAATTCTTAAGCTCGCGCACATTTCCCGGCCAGTCGTGGCGCAATAGGGTTCTTTTAGCTTCTTCAGAAATGTGTTTTGTCGGCTTTCTGTATGTCTTGGCTATTTTTACAATAAAGGCTTCGGCCATATAAATAAGCTCATCCTGGCGCTCGCGCAAGGGCGGTACGGACAGGGGTACCACGGCAAGCCTGAAATAAAGGTCTTCCCTAAACCTGCCAGCTTTAATCTCCTCCTTTAAGTCTTTATTAGTAGCGGCAATGACTCTGGCGTCCGTGCTGACAGCACCGCCGCCAACAGGCTCAATACGGCCTTCCTGCAAGGCACGCAGAACTTTCGCCTGGGTCTTGAGAGACATATCCCCAACTTCGTCCAGAAACAGCGTCCCCCCATCGGCCTCTCGGAATTTGCCCTTTTGATCCCTAATAGCGCCTGTAAAAGCTCCCTTTACATGGCCGAATAATTCTGACTCTATAAGTTCTTCCGGTATGGCCGCGCAGTTTACTTCCACAAATGGCGCCCTGGCTCTCAGGCTTTGGGAATGAATCAACCTGGCGACTTCTTCTTTGCCAGATCCGTTTTCGCCCGTAAGCAATACACGGCCATCCGTTGGAGACACTAGTCTGATGTCCGCCAGCAGAGCTTTCATGACCTTGCTCTCAGCCATGAAGAAATGCGCCTGAGAGGTCGCCTCCTGTAATCTCAGGTTTTCGCTCTCAAGATGATGCTGACGCAGCGCGTTGCCCACAACCAACAGCAAGCGGTCAAGGTCTATTGGTTTTTCAACAAAATCGAATGCCCCCAGTTTGGTTGCTTGGAGCGCCGTGTTGATGTTGCCATGCCCGCTGATCATGATTACAGGCAGACTGGGTCGTATGGCCTTGCATCGGCCAAGGACTTCCAGTCCGTCAATGCCGGGCAGCCACACGTCCAAAATCATTAGGTTGACGTCGTCCGGATCTGAGTGTTCCAGCAAATCCAACGCATGCTCTCCGCTTTCAGCCTTTAGCACAGCAAAACCCTCTTCCACTAAAGATTCGCCAAGGCTCCTGCGTATTCCGGGTTCATCGTCAACAATGAGTATGGTGCAAGTCGGCTTCATGTTTTTATTCTATCGCAAAGGACGATCAGCTATATTTTCATCCCATACCTCAACTTCCAGTTCCAATTCACACTTGTGAATTTCATACACTTTGGAGCGGACCAACTGGATTAATTCCCAAAAATCCAAAGGCGTCGCGTTTCCTAAATTTAACAAAAAATTTGCGTGAATGGGGCTCACTTTGGCGTCACCTATTCGCGTTCCTTTTAAGCCAACGCTTTCTATAAGCTGACCCGCTTTTTTATCCGGCGGGTTTTTAAAAACACACCCCGCGCTACGCCCGACCGGCTGACTTTGGCGGCGCTTGGTTTGAAATTTGTTCATGGTCTTTTTGACTGACTCTCTGTCGCGTTTTACTAATTTGATTGACGCGCTTAGGGCTATGTGACCATCAGCCAAAAAACTTGAGCGATATGTAAAATCCCCATGCTCCGGAACTTTTTCAACAATTTCGCCAAACGGCGTGAGAAATCGTATTTGGTCCAATGTTTGCGCCCATTCACCGCCGTTTGCGCCCGCGTTCATGCGGAGCGCGCCTCCAAAACTGCCCGGAATGCCATATGCCCATTCAATACCCGAAAACCCCATGTCCGCAACGTTATTTATCAGGGCGGTATGACTATAACTCGCGTTAGCTGAAACGCCTTTAGCGGTGAGCCGCAATTCAACGGGCATATTCAGTCGCATAACGGGCACGCTGATGTCTGATAACACCAGCAAATTGGATCCGCCGCCGAGTATTCGATAGTTCAAATCATTGACCCTGCATGTTTTAACAAAAAGGCGCGCTTCTTCTTCTGTTCCGGGTTCAAAAAGCCACTTGCAGACTCCGCCCAGACCCAGTGTCGTCAGCCTGGCGAAAGGCACGTCCCGCCTGTGAGGAATTGATAAGAGCGATTCAGGTAGTTCCATTTTTAAACTACAAAGCCACTTGCAAAACCCCTGTTTTACAAGTACATCGGAGATGTATAAAAATCAGTTTTTTTGAGTTGGATTGCCCCCTGAATTGTTCGCAATAACAATAGGGGCGTGAAAAATCCAATAATAAAGCAGTGCCAAACAACATAATATACATAATAAATGTATGATGATTCTAAGTAACACTAACTCCATAAAGCAAATAGCAGATACTAGTTGTATCGCTCCAATGGCAGCTATAACAAAAACCACAGTGTAAGATGATGATAAAGCAGCGTTACAATTTATACAGTGATAATGAAGCAAAGGACCGATAAGGAATTTCTTGCTGAAAGGTATAACCTTTTGTTTGCAATTTGGACATTCGTACATCTTGCCACCTCCAAGTTCTCTTCAAACAATTTCCGGCTTTCAGTTTTACGGCAACTGAAAAGCGAGAGGATTGATGAAAACACATCAATGGAACAATGATAACAAATTTGAAACCATTTGAACACATGCAGAAAAAAAATCTGTGGCACAATATCTGGGCAAGCGCTCTCAATCATTCTGAAAAACAGAGTGCGGCCTGTTTTTCAGAATGATTGACTATAAACTGTTAAGCTGGCTTGTAAATGTTATTCGATCGCCGCACGCGCCTCATTCTGTCTGTTTCCGCTTTGACCTTGTTTGCGGTCATTGGCGCATCCTGGTTCTTTGTCAGCCACAGCGTCAGGGCAGTCATGGCTGTGGATGGCCGTGCCATAAAGCCGCTCGGTTTTGTCGCGCTGCCGCTACCCCCTCAAGGCACTAAAGCGGAATGGCTCGGCGGGGGTGAAGTCAGGTCTGTTGCCGTATCCGCCGATTCGCTTTGGACGGCCGGTTCCTTTGGTGTTATTAACGACGACGGCGTTCAGCCTGGCTTGCCGTCCTTAAAGGTCTCCGCCATGCTCCTCTGGCGCGGCAACCCCTTAGTCGCGCTGGAGGCCGGCGG